>NZ_JBIVGN010000007.1:0-228305 GCF_044748705.1 Pseudomonas sp. NPDC089758 | reverse complement strand
GTGATGCTGATAATCTTTTTGACTATCAGTCCGTACTCACAAGCACCCACACGAATTGCTTGATTCGATTTGTTAAAGAGCGTTTGGTTAAGAGCCTTTCGTCTCAACCGAGGCGCGCATTCTACGCTTTCCTCATTTGCTGTCAAGCGTTTGTTTTGAAGTTTTTTGAATCCGCTTTCTTTCAAAAGCCTTGAACTTCAACAACTTACCGCCTGCCTCACCGCGTTCAACGCTGCGAGGAGGCGAATAATACGCGGTTTGAAATTTGAGTCAACACCTTGATCTAAAAAAACTTCGCCTCGCATTTTGCAGCCGCTGGGCAACTAAATGCATGAACCATCGCTCTGTAGATAAACACTCCGTGGAGGGCAATGGCATGAGCGATGCGCAGAGCGAGAAGACCCCTGGCCTGTCGGCTGATGAAGAGAAGGAAGTCAGCCATAACCAACCCCCGAGGGCGGCGGTTCTGCACGAAATCATTCGCTACCAGGGCGACCAGGAACTGGAGCGGACCCTGGCGGCGCTGTGGTGGTCGGCCTTGGCAGCTGGCCTGACCATGGGGCTTTCATTCATGGCCATGGGGCTTTTTTACGCCCGCCTGCCCGAAGGCGAGAGTGCGCACGTCATCGCCAGCATCGGCTACAGCGCGGGCTTTCTTGCGGTGATCCTGGCGCGTCAACAACTGTTTACGGAAAACACCCTCACAGCGGTCCTGCCGGTGATGACGACACCAACCCTCGCCAACCTCGGGCGCCTGTTGCGCCTATGGGGCGTAGTACTGGTAGGAAACCTGGCAGGCACCTTGCTGGTTGCCTGGGTCATCCTCGAACTGCCCATTTTCGACAGCAAGACGGATGTCGCCTTCCTTGAAATCGGCCGCAAGGTGATGGAGAACGATATCAGCCAGATGTTCGCCAAGGGCATCATATCGGGCTGGATGATAGCGACCATGGTGTGGATGATCCCATCCATGGAGAACGCCAAGATCTGGATCATCCTGATGATCACCTACCTGATGGCACTGGGCGACTTCACTCACATCGTCGTAGGTTCGGTCGAGGTGTCCTATCTGGTCTGGGCGGGAGACGAAAGCTGGCGCAGCTTCTGGCTGGAGTTTGCCTTGCCGACCCTGGCCGGGAATATCATTGGCGGCAGCTTCATTTTTGCCCTGATCAGCCACGCCCAGGTGCGAAGCGACAGCGGCAAGCCACCTTCGCAGCTATTAAAGGATGAAAAAAGGTCTTCGTTCGGCAAGCAGGACGACAAGCAATGATCCGAAGCGTGCAGTCGCTGCCGGTTCGGGCTCGCCAACGCAGTTCCACCTGGGAATCCTAGGCGGCCAGGCCCCTGGCAAAACACGCAGCTAACCAGGGGCCACATCAAGCTGCCAATGCTGACACTCTATCCACTGGTCCGGGCTAGGTGCGCTACCGCCTGGCGATCAAGCTTGCCGGACACAAGCGCCGCCTTCGGGACCTGAGCCGGATTGCTAGTCTGACCGGGCTGCTGGATCACTGTGCCTGGAAGCATTGGCTCCAGCTTCGCGTCCGGGCTTGCCAGAACCTGCAAATGCCACCAGCGATTGCCCTGATCGATATCGACCGTTTCACGAGCATAAAGAGCGCCGCGGCACTGTCAGCAGCGCAAGGAGCGCTGCGCCAGAATTTCCGGCAGGTCCGTGCGCCGCAGGTACTGGCGCAGCGGTTCGGCAATGTTCAGCCGATCGTCCACATGCTGCTCCAGCAGCAGCGACAGGCGCTGGCGGCACAGCGCCATGTGCGCGCCCTGCGCTGGCCGCCAGACGAACTCGCTGCACGGGATGATGCTCTCGTCTGCCACGTCCATACCGAACGCGTCTTCGCTGAACCGTACGATATGGACGCCGCGTTTGCCATGAAAGCCGACGAAGCCCTTGAGCTGGTCGGCCGCACTGCAGATGTCCTGGGATGTGATGGCCATGTCGAAACCTCGCAAATAACCGGAAGTGACGCACGCCAGGCGGGCAACGGTCGCCTCTGGTGGGCGACGCGCAAGGCCAGCCTAGCTCAATCGCTGGCCGTTTCGCCAAGGTTTTTCGCCATTGGCCCAACCGCCCCGCTAGACTAATGGGCTAATCTATTCCGTCGCCAATTTTGGGACCGTTCATGACCAACGCCATCAGCGCCGATATCGCCACCATCGGCCGCATCAGCGCCGTGCCCGCCATCCTTCAGGTCATCTGCGAATCCACCGGCATGCGTTTCGCCGCCGTGGCACGGGTTACCGAAAGCAACTGGACCGCCTGCGCCGTACTCGACAATCTGGGCTTTGGCCTCGAGGTGGGCGGCGAGCTCGAATTGGCAACCACGCTGTGCCACGAAATTCGCAGCTCTCACCAGACCATCGTGATCGATAAAGCCAGCGAAGATGAGCGCTACTGCCACCACCATACGCCGCAGCTCTATCGCTTCGAAAGCTACATATCCGTACCGGTGTTCCGTACAGATGGCAGCTTCTTCGGCACCATCTGCGCCCTGGACCCGAATCCGGCCTCGCTCAAAGGCCAGGCAATCCAGCCCATGATGGAGTCGTTCGCCCGCGTGCTCGCCATCCAGATCGAGAATGAAGAGAGCGTCCAGCACACCGAGCGCGCCCTGCGTGAGGAACGGGCGATGGCCGAAGTGCGCGAACAGTTCATCGCAGTGCTCGGCCACGACCTGCGCAATCCTCTGTTCGCCATCACCGCAGGCGCCGAACTGTTGATTCAGCGCCTGGATGACGACAAGCAGCGTGGGATCGCCCGCCACATCCACACTTGCGGGCAGCGCGCCGCACAGCTGGTACGCGACGTGCTGGATTTTGCCCGAGGCCGGCTTGGCAGCGGCATCCCTTTGAACCTCAAGGCCTGCCCGGACCTTGCCGAAGGCCTCATGCATGTCGCTGCAGAACTGCAGCACATCCACCCACAGCGGCACATCGTGCTTCAGATCGGAGATATCGGCGGCCTGTACTGTGATCGCGAACGGGTGGCCCAGCTGCTCTCCAACCTTATCGCCAACGCGCTGATCCATGGTGCGCCTGACGGGCCGGTGACGGTCAGGGCGGCGATCGCCGACGGGGAGTTCGCGCTTAGCGTGCACAACAATGGGCTCCCCATCGCCTCACAAACCCTGGACCAACTGTTCAAGCCCTTTACCAGGCCGCTGTCTGCGGGGCCAAGACAGGGGCTTGGGCTTGGCCTTTATATAGCCAACCAGATAGCCCTGGCCCATGGTGGACGCATGCAGGTCATCTCAGATGAGCTAACCGGCACGCTATTCAGCTTTCACTTGCCGGCCAATGCACCGAGGCAGATGCCGGGGCCGTCGACGGCCAGCCTGTAACGCATCGCCTAGGATCACTCAGGCGCATCCTCGTGCACCTGCACGCTGGCCGTCATCCCCGCGCTGAGGTTCATGCCTTCGGGAATGTCGTCGAGCCGGATGCGCACCGGTATTCGCTGGGCCAGCCTTACCCAGTTGAAGGTTGGCTCAACCTCTGGCAACAACTGGCTGTCAGGGTTGCTGTTCTTGTCGGTGATACCCCGGCTGATGCTTTCCACATGCCCCTGCATGGCTTCTCCTGCCCCCATCAGCCAGACCTTCACCGAATCGCCCACACGGATGCGCGGCAATTTGGTTTCCTCGAAATAAGCCTGGATATAAAAGGTCGAGTCATCCACCAGGGCCATTACCGACTGGCCGGTATTGACATAGTTGCCCTGAGCCAGGCGCAAGTTGGTGATGTGCCCACTGCGCGGTGCTCGCACTTCGCTGCGGGCAAGGTTGATTTTCGCCACCTGTAACTGAGCTTGCGCCTCATGCAACTCACCGCGGGCAATGGCGGCATTGATTTGCGCATTTTCGCGCAGCTCGGCACTGATCGCCTCGGGCCCCAGTGCCGTGCGCCGCGCAGCTTCGCGCTCGCGCAGATGCAACTGCTGAGTGCGTGTTTCCGCCACGGCGCTGGCCTGGTCGAACGCGGCCTGGAAGCGCTCACGGTCTATGCTCATCAACAGCTCGCCAGCCTTGACCCGCTGGTTGTCCTGCACCTTGAGCTCACGCACCCAGCCCGACACATCGGGCGCGATGACCACCACGTCGGCCCGCACCCGTGCATCACGTGTCCATGGGGTGAGCATGTAGTACTGCCAGAGTTTATAGCCGGCCAGAACGGCAATGGCGACCACACAGAGGGTCACCAGGATACGGACGACAGCACGCATCGAATCACTCCTTACAAAGGCCCCAGCAGGCGGACTACCAGATAGAGCACACAAACGAACAACGCCGCGTCGAACAGCGCTTCATGCCAGATCCAGCGCGCCAATGGCGTGGCTTGCACGACAAAACGCAGCAACCCGGTAAGCACCAGCGCCATCAGCACGTAGATCAAAAAAGGGCTGAGCAGCACGCCGCCCAATGCCCACTCACGCAACCCCATGGGCTTCCTCCTGCCAGCGGCACCATTTGCCCCAGCTTTTCTGCAACTGCAACACTGCCCCTTCGGCCAGGCGTAACGGGTCACTCGCCGGCAAGCGGCGTAGCGCCGCGATGAATCGCTCGCTGGCGGCATCCAGCCACTGCCCTCGGCCGGCCGCCGGCCCACTGGCCAAGACTGTTTCCAGTTGCTGCAGATATTCCCGTTCGGCATCCCCAAGCGGCGCCTGGGCGACCGCCAGGCACATGCGCAAGTGCACCAGTTCGTCGCCGATGTCCAGACCATGCAGGCCATCGTCCCAACGCTTGCGTTCGGCTTCTTGCAGCTCGCCGGCGTGCCGTGCCAATTGCATCAGGCGGTCGGCCATGCGCCCGCCAAACCAGCTGTCGGCACCGCGCAGGTCACGCCGGGTCAGGCGCACCAGGTCGCTTTGGGTCGCCGCGCGCAGACGCCGCCCAAGCCAGGCCGGGTGACGGAACACCAGCAGGCGAAACGCCATGACCGCCGCACCTACGCCCACCAGCATGGCCAGGGCACTGTTGAGCATGGTCGCCACACCGAACTGCATGGCATTGAGCGGCGACACCAATACGATGAAGTGCAAGCAATAAGAAGTCGCCGTGGCACCGGTGCGCGGGTGAGCCATACCCAGAGCACCAAAAAACAGAGGCACGCCCATGCCCAGGCACAGCAGGGCGAAACTGCTCCATTGCGGCAAGATGATCTGCCCCACCAACAATGCCGTCGGGATCGCCAGCAGGATGCCCCGCAAGAAGCTGAGGCCGATCTGCGCACCATTTTCACGGCTGGCGAACAGGCTGCAGACCACACACGTCAGCACCAGGCCACCGGGCGCGGACGGCCAGGCGGTGGCGAGCCAGAAACCACTCATCACCAAAAATGCCAGCGCACTGCGGGAACCGAACAGCAACGCCAGCGACCAGTCGCGGTGGGCGGCCAGCCCCTGCGCCACATCCTTCGGCGCCCTGCCCGCTTCGACATCCTCGAGTGCCTGTGAGGCAGCCATGGCGTAGTCCAGTAGCAGGGTCATGCGGGCCAGGCAAAAATGCTCGGCAGAGCTGATCTGCTCATCATGCGCGGCGTCCCAGATGCGCTGACGCAACACCAACAGGCTCGGCTGATCGGGCTTGACCAGCAGGGCGCGCACTTCGTCCAGCCACGGGCCAAGACGCAGGGCTTGCTGTTCATCCAGCTGCCGCCACTGGCGACGCACCGAACGTGAAATCCGCAGCAGCACCATCAGTTTCTGGCTCAGGCCACGAATGGCTCTCGCCCGCTGGCGCCCGCGCGGGCCCTCGAACCAGGCATGTTCGCGCTGGGTATCGATGGCAACGAGGCGCCCGAGGATCTCCAGCAGGCCTTCGCGCGCCTGGTCTTCACCGCCAAGCATGGCGCTGGCGGCCTGGAACCCGCTGTGCCAGGCCTGGCGCGCCTGCCCGGCAAGCTGCTGCTCCACCCGCATCGGCCAGAGCAACGCGCTGGTGGCCGTTGCGCAGAAGATTCCCAGGCAAATCTCGGTACAACGCGCTACCGCCTGATCGAACACTTGCAGGGGCTTGTCGATCGCGGGCAAGGCGATGATCGCTGCGGTGTAGCCGGCCAGTACGAAGGCATACGCCCAGGCGCTGCGCAGTTGGGTCGAGGCCGCGGTACACAGGGCCAGCCACAACGCCAGCGTAATGAGAAAAAGCCATGGCGTCTGGGCGAACAGCGCCATGAACAGCACCGACATGAAGGTGCCGACCAATGTCCCGGCCAAGCGTGCAAGGCCTTTCTGTACCACCATGCCCGACAGGGGTTGAGCGACGATGAACGCGGTCATCAGTGCCCAGGAAGGCTGCTCCAGCCCCCAGCGCATGGCCAGCCACAGGGCAAGGGCGCCGCCAAGCAGGGTTTTGATGGCGAATTTGATGGCGAGGCTGCTGGGTGCGAACAGGGCCTGGAGGGTGATTGGCACGAAACGGACCTTGCGGGGGATGATCTGGTAAACGATAGACAATGGAGGGAAGGATAATGCTAAAACGAATAATTAGCTAGCTAATCATCTTTAAGGGCTGCCACCTCGAACCTCAAGACAAAAAAATGGGCGACCGAAGTCGCCCTAAATGCCTTGCGTGCCCGTGAAGCTGGAAGGTCAGCGCGGCTTGCGCTTGTTCGAGTCCTTCCAGATGAAAATGCCCAGACCGGCAAAGAACGCGAACATCAACCCGACCGTTACCACACCAGCGATAACCACATTGTCGAAGAACATGTCGGCCTCCCGATTCGTTTGCCGTTGTCCGATGGATGCAAGGTAACGAATAAGGGGCGCGGGGAAATTGATCGAAGTCAATGGTGCCCGGGGCCGGGCACGCGAGGCGGGTGCAGGGTTGACCTGCGTCAAGTTTCAGCGCTTCTTGGGCTTGCTCTTGGGCTTCTTTTTCTTCGCCTTGCCCAGCGGCATGGCTTGCTCGAACGCCTGACGCACTTCGTTCAGGCGCTTTTCCTTGAGGTCGTGCACGCGCTTGGCACGTTCGGCATCGAAGTCGATGAGGTTGTCTTGGCTCATGGGTGGGCTCGAGGATCAACAGAGACTTGCATGATGCAGCCAGGCGTGGGTCATGACCAGCCCCGCGGCACAGGGCCCCTAGATTTCGATATCGACCAGCAGCCCCTGGCGCGTCTGCTCGCCCATAAAAGGAGCTACCGGTACCGTGTTGTCGCCGTTGACTTCGTCACCCGGCAAGGCGCTGTAGCGCTCGTCGCCACCCTGTTGATGACGCCGCTGCTGCCGGCGCTGCTCCTCGCGCAGTAACAGGACCTGCTCCTGCGGGTCGCGTTGCTGTTTGAGGTCGATGGCGCTCTCACCGGATGCAGGCTGCGTGGGGACTACCGGCTTGATGTCCGGGGTCGGCTTGACCGGGTCCTGTTGCGAGGTCACTGGGGCGGCACTGAGCGGAATGATCGGCGGCAGCATGAGAATTCTCCTGTGCCCACTGTATCGGCCGGTTGTCAGCCGCCTTGAGTGTTGGCGAGCAAGGTAATGCGGCCGGCGTCGGCCACGTCATGCCAGTATAGACAGCGGCTACGGCACTTCGTCATAAGGGTCTTGATCGCTTGGCGGGCTGGCCTCGCTCCAGGGGCGCTTGAAGACCTGCTGCCAGACCGCGTCCATGTGCTCGCGCAGCACTGGCGCCGCGTTCTTCAACGAGGCACTGTCCTGGCGAACGCCACCGATCGGCTCTTCACCTGCCGGGGTGATCAGCGACTGCCCGGTGATGGTGTAACTGGTCTGGCCCTCGCGCATCTCGATGGCAATGTCGTGCGGATCGATACCACCGCCGCAGAACGCATGGCTGGCCACCGTCACCTCGGCGATGCCGTCTTTGTTCAGGTCGCCCACATCGCTGACATCGTTGTAGAAGTCGACATCCAGGTCCAGGCCAGGGCAGGTGGTTTCCTGCTCGATCTGCCAGCGCGGCTTGAACCCATCGCCCTCGGTGTTTCGCCCGTACAGCGTGGCCTTGAGCACCACCTTGTCGACTTCCTGCTCGGACTCGGCATCGACCGCCTGGCCATCGCTGCGGCTGAGCACCAGCAGGCCTTCACCGTCCCGGTCACGGAAATGCACGCTCTTGATCGGTGTCTGCACACCCAGCACCTCGAGCTGCTCCACCGGGATCGCAGGCAGGCTTTCGAAGTTTTTCTGCTCGCAAGCGGCCAGCAGCACGAGGCTGCCCACGGCCAGAGATGCGTTCAACCAGCGGTGCTTGAGCGGCATGGCGTGGGTTGCCCTCATCGGCAAGACGGTATTGTGCGATGAAACAGCTAGACTCTTGGACTTCAACTCTATGGTCCGCCGGGCCTATCCGTTAACATAGCCGGCTTTTCATCGCGGGAGTTCAGGCAGTATGGCGCAGCAGTATCAACCGGGGCAACGCTGGATCAGTGACAGCGAAGCGGAGCTCGGCCTGGGGACCATCCTGGCCCAGGATGGCCGCTTGCTGACCGTGCTCTACCCGGCCACTGGCGACACCCGCCAGTATTCCCTGCGCAATGCGCCGCTGACCCGCGTGCGCTTCTCGCCAGGTGACCAGATCACCCACTTCGAAGGCTGGAAACTGACGGTACGCGAAGTCGAGGACATCGACGGGCTGATGGTCTACCACGGCCTCGACGGCCAGAACCAGCCGCGCACCCTGCCGGAAACCCAGCTGTCGAATTTCATCCAGTTCCGCCTGGCCAGCGACCGGTTGTTCGCCGGCCAGATCGACCCATTGTCCTGGTTCAGCCTGCGCTACAACACGCTGCAGCACACCAGCAAGCAGGTCCAGTCATCGCTGTGGGGCCTGGGTGGCTGCCGCGCGCAGCCGATCGCCCACCAGTTGCACATCGCCCGTGAAGTGGCGGACCGCAGCGCCCCTCGCGTACTGCTGGCCGACGAAGTGGGCTTGGGCAAAACCATTGAAGCGGGCCTGGTGATCCATCGCCAGTTGCTGACCGGGCGTGCCAACCGCGTGCTGATCCTGGTGCCGGAAAACCTCCAGCACCAATGGCTGGTGGAAATGCGCCGGCGCTTCAACCTGCAGGTGGCACTGTTCGACGCCGAACGTTTCATTGAAAGCGACGCCAGCAACCCGTTCGAGGACGCACAGTTGGCGCTGGTCGCCCTGGAATGGCTGGTCGAGGATGAAAAGGCCCAGGATGCGCTGTTCGCTGCGGGCTGGGACCTGATGGTAGTCGATGAAGCCCACCACCTGGTGTGGCACGAAGACAAGGCCAGCACCGAATACAGCCTGGTCGAGCAACTGGCCCAGGTCATTCCGGGCGTACTGTTGCTCACCGCCACCCCGGAACAACTTGGTCAGGACAGTCACTTCGCGCGCCTGCGCCTGCTCGACCCCAATCGCTTCCATGACCTGGCAGCCTTCCGCGCCGAAAGCGAGCACTATCGCCCGGTGGCTGAAGCCGTCCAGGAACTGCTCGACGAAGGCCGCCTGTCGCCCAAGGCCCACGCCACCATTCAAGGTTTCCTGGGTGCTGAGGGCGACGCCCTGCTGGCCGCCGTCAGCGATGGCGACAGCCAGGCGAGCGCCCGCCTGATCCGCGAACTGCTTGACCGCCATGGCACGGGCCGCGTCCTGTTCCGTAACACCCGCGCGGCCATCCAGGGCTTCCCGGAGCGCGAACTGCACCCCTACCCGCTGCCAATACCAGAACAGTACCGCGACCTGCCAGCCGGCGAGCACGCCGAGCTGTACCCGGAAGTCGCGTTCCAGGCCCAAGGTGAAGTCGGCGACGACGAGCGCTGGTGGCGTTTCGACCCTCGCGTCGACTGGCTGATCGACACCCTGAAGATGCTCAAGCGCACCAAGGTCCTGGTGATCTGCGCCCACGCCGAAACCGCCATGGACCTGGAAGACGCCCTGCGCGTGCGCTCCGGCATTCCGGCCTCGGTCTTCCATGAAGGCATGAGCATCCTTGAGCGCGACCGCGCCGCAGCCTACTTCGCTGACGAAGAGTTCGGCGCCCAGGTGCTGATCTGCTCCGAGATCGGCAGTGAAGGGCGCAACTTCCAGTTCGCCCACCACCTGGTGATGTTCGACCTGCCGGCCCACCCCGACCTGCTTGAGCAGCGCATCGGCCGCCTCGACCGGATCGGTCAGAAGCACGTCATCCAGCTGCACATCCCTTACCTGCAGGAAAGCCCGCAAGAGCGCCTGTTCCAGTGGTACCACGAAGCACTCAACGCCTTCCTCAATACCTGCCCGACCGGCAACGCCCTGCAGCACACGTTCGGCCCACGCCTGCTGCCGATGCTCGAAGGCGGGGACAGCAAGCAATGGGATGCCTTGGTAGCAGAAGCCAAAGGCGAGCGTGAACGCCTGGAAGCAGAACTGCACAGCGGCCGCGACCGCCTGCTGGAGCTCAACTCCGGCGGTGCTGGCGAAGGCCAGGCGCTGGTCCAGGACATCCTTGAGCAGGACGACCAGTTCGCACTGCCGATCTACATGGAAACCCTGTTCGACGCCTTCGGCATCGACAGCGAAGACCACTCGGAGAACGCCCTGATCCTCAAGCCGAGCGAAAAGATGCTCGACGCCAGCTTCCCGCTGGGCGATGACGAAGGCGTCACCATCACCTACGACCGTGGCCAGGCGCTGTCGCGCGAAGACATGCAGTTCCTCACCTGGGAACACCCGATGGTGCAGGGCGGCATGGACCTGGTGCTGTCCGGCTCGATGGGCAACACCGCCGTCGCGCTGATCAAGAACAAGGCGCTCAAGCCTGGCACCGTGCTGCTGGAGCTGCTGTTCGTCAGCGAGGTGGTTGCGCCGCGCAGCCTGCAGCTGGGCCGCTACCTGCCGCCTGCGGCGCTGCGCTGCCTGCTCGATGCCAACGGCAACGACCTGGCCTCGCGCGTGGCCTTCGAAACGCTCAACGAGCAACTCGAAAGCGTGCCTCGGGCCAGTGCCAACAAGTTCGTGCAGGCCCAGCGCGACGTGCTGGCCAAGCGCATCAGTGGCGGTGAAGCCAAGATCATGCCGACCCACGTCGAGCGCGTGGCAGAGGCGCAACGCCGCTTGGCCGCCGAAGCGGACGAAGAACTGGCGCGTCTGACCGCTCTGAAAGCCGTGAACCCAAGCGTACGCGACAGCGAAATCGACGCCCTGCGCAAGCAACGTGAAGATGGCTTGGCGATGCTCGAAAAGGCAGCGCTGCGCCTGGAGGCCATCCGCGTGCTGGTGGCTGGCTAAGCCCGACCGCGGGTAGTGGGAGGTGCCAGCGCATCTCCCGCTCCTTTATACCTCTGCGTTATCGACCTCATAACCAAATCGTTGCAATCAAAGAGCCATTACCCCGGAAGGTTTAATCACCGGTTCCTATACTCCTTTGTGGATAGTCTCCTGGGGATTGAATGGAGACCCGTGCGAACTCGACCATGGGGCACGCAATGGAATGGCTGGGACTGCAACTGTTCTCCGATGTGCCGGCTAGCGGCAGCATCGTCATCGACTGCCGTCATGAACCACTACTGATCCTGATCGCCTTCGCGGTGGCCAGCGCTGCCTGCTTCGCCACCCTGGACATGGCCGAGCGCCAGTCACACAGCGAACAACCGGCTGCACAGAGGCAATGGCGCATGCTGGGTGCCTGCTGCCTGGCCGGGGGTATCTGGGCGATGCATTTCATCAGCATGCTGGCGTTCAGGGCGCCGCTGGAGTTGCACTACGATGCACCGCTGACCGGCCTTTCGCTGCTGATTGCCCTGGGTGCGGCCTGGATGGCGATGACCAGCCTCGATCGCGAGCGCATGGGCCCACAGCATTACCTGCAAAGCGCCCTGCTGATCGGCCTGGGCATCCTGCTGATGCACTTTGTCGGCATGGCGGCGTTGCAGACCGGGGCCAAGCAGTACTACCAAACCGAGCTTTTGCTGGCCAGCACCGTCATCGCCCTGCTGACCAGCCTGGCCGCACTGCTGATGGCCCGCTACTTCCGCAACGGCAGCGGCACGCTGCACCAAGCCCTGAAATATGGCGCGAGCCTGCTCATGGCCGGCGGCATCGTGGCTACCCATTTCACCGCCATGGCCGCCATGACGCTGGTCATTCCTGCCGACACCGCCCTGCATTTGCCATCCGCCGACAACAGCCTGCAACTGGGCCTGACGGTGGCTTTCATCACCCTGCTGATCAGCGCAAGCAGCATCAGCGCAGCCTTGGCCGACAAAAAGCTGCAGAGCAAGGAACACGACCTGCGCAGGGTGAATATGCTGCTCAGCCAACTGGACCAGGCGCGCGCCTCTTTGCAGCAAGCCGCTCACTACGATGCACTGACCAGCCTGGTCAACCGGCGAGGTTTCAATCAGGTGTTCGCCGAACGCCTGGCCGAACAGGACCCCGAAGAGCATCGCCTGGCGGTGATGTTCCTCGATATCGACCATTTCAAACGGATCAACGACAGCCTCGGCCATGACGCCGGAGACCAACTGCTCAAGGTGATCGCCAGCCATATCAAAGCAGCCACACGCAGCCACGACCTGGTGGCACGCTTCGGCGGCGACGAGTTCTGCGTGGTGACCAGCCTCAATGGGCCTGACGAAGCACGCCACCTGGCACAGCGCATCATGCAGCGCATGAAGGACCCCATCGACCTGGGCGGGCGGCGCATGGTCATGACCACCAGCATCGGCGTCAGCATTTACCCCGACGACGGCCTCACCGCTGAAGAGCTGCTCAAGCATGCCGACCTTGCCCTGTATCAATCCAAGGGCAGTGGGCGCAACAGCCTGCATTTTTTCAACAGCAGCCTGAAAACCCGCGCCACCCTTGAACTGCAACTGGAAGAAGAACTGCGCATCGCCTTGCTTGAAGAACGTGGGCTGCGCGTGCATTACCAGCCCATCTATCACCTGGGCACCGGCCAGGTCGCCAAGCTTGAAGCGCTGGTACGCTGGCAGCACCCGCAGCATGGGTTGCTGAGCCCGGACCGCTTCATCGGCATTGCCGAAGCCAACGGCCTGATCGTCGACCTGGATCTATGGGTACTACGCCACGCCTGCGATGACCTGGCGCAGTTGCATCGCCATGGCTTCGCCGACCTCAAGCTCACGGTCAACTGCTCAGCGGTGACCCTGGGCCATGACGGGTTGCCCAAAGAAGTGGAAATGGCCCTGTTCCAGGCGGGGCTGGCCCCTCGACACCTGGAACTTGAGGTCACCGAGAATGCCCTGATGGGCGACATCCAGCGCACGCTCAGCCTGCTCAAGCGAATCCGTGGCCAGGGTGTCAGCCTTTCGATCGATGACTTCGGCACGGGGTACTCGTCACTGGCTTACCTCAAGCGCCTGCCTCTGGACGTCCTCAAGATCGACCGCAGCTTTCTTCAGGACGTGCCGGCCAGCCTGAAAGACCGTGAAATCGTACAGGCGATCATCGCCATGGCCCATACCCTGCATCTTCAGGTGGTCAGCGAGGGTGTAGAAACCGTCGAGCAGCACGAGTTTCTGGCCGCCAACGGCTGCGACTACCTGCAGGGCTACCTGCTCAGCCGGCCGGTACCGCTGGCCGAGCTACGGCCGATCCTGGAGCGGCTCGACCGCCAGGAAGCCGCCGTCAGCGCTTGTTGCGATACAGCTCTACCAGGGTCGCCGGATCTTTTTGCAGATACCCCTGGCTACCGTGCAAGCGCATCAATTGCGCGGCGAGGGCACTGAGCGGGGTCGCCGCGCCCTGCTCCCGGGACAGCTTGACCGCCCCGTCGAGGTCTTTGAGCAACGTGCGCACGTGCCATTTGACCGGTTCGAAGCGGCGCTCGGCCATTTGCGGTGCCAGGATCTGCAGCGGCTTGGAGTCGGCAAAACCACCGGCCAGGGCTTGGGCGATGAGCGTCGCGTCCACTCCTGACTGCTCGGCCAACGCCACCACTTCGGCAATCACCAAGGCGTTGCAGGCCACGATCATCTGATTGCAGGCTTTGGTCACCTGCCCCGCCCCCACCCCACCCATGTGCGTGACCCGCTGGCCAAGGGTAAGCAATACCGGGCGCGCTCGCTCCAGGTCGGCAGCCTCGCCGCCGACCATGATCGCCAAGGTGCCGGCCTCGGCGCCCGGCGTGCCACCGGACACGGGTGCATCCAGCCAAGCCATGCCGCACAAGGCGGCCAGCTCGGCAGCCATCTCGCGGGTGGCGGTCGGCTCAAGGCTGGACAAGTCGATCAGCAGTTGCCCACTGCGCCCACCCTGGGCGATACCTCGCTCGCCGAAAACCACCTCGCGTACCACCGCCGTATCCGCCAGGCACAGCAGCACCATGTCACTGCCCCGGCACAACGCCGCAGGATCTGCAGCCAGCCGGGCGCCGGCTGCGACCAGCTCGGCACACTTCTCCGGGCTGCGGTTCCAGACGGTCAGCGGGTAACCTGCGGCCAACAGGCGCCGACACATGGGCAGCCCCATCAGACCGATCCCGGCGAATCCAAGCGAAGGCAGTTCAGTGCTCATAACGACTCCTGGCAAATCCAATGGTTATCCGGGCCTTATCAGGCCCCATTACGCATCCCGTAAACTGTTACCGCCACGCCAAATTGTTACCTACCTCTACCCCAGCTGAACGCCGTCGAGCACCATAATGGGGCGCCTGCGCATTTTTACGCACCAAAATCAACCGGCAGAATTCGCGCTCTTCACTTGAATCAGGATGAACGGCGAAACCACCACTGCCCATATCTCTGGATCGCGGCTTTGCAGGTCGAGCGCCTGTTCGGCCGAGACAGGGCCCACAGTGCCATCATCCCGCCATTTGGCGAACATCTCGCTGCGATTCTCAGCCATCACTTCGGCAACCGCTATCAGGTCCAGGCCAGGGTCGACCCAAATCAGGTCACCCTTTGCCCAGAAACGCTCCAAAGCTTTCCACTCGATAGTTGCCGTCTCGCCGAGCAATTTGGCATAGAGGGTGCTTGTTTGATCAGTCATGGGTTTTTGCCGCAAATATCAGCCAATAAAAAAGGTCGGCATTTTTGCAGAAAAACCCGGTTTCAAATATGTAATTTGGTCGATTGGCCCAGAACTTGTGGGGTTGGGCCGAAGATGCAGGCAATCTAATGGCGCCTTTCTGTATCTTTGTGTCGACCATGCGACAACCCGCGAAACAGGCGCTTTTCGCCCGCTTTTCAAGCGCTCGGGCAGCGCTCTACACTGTACCGGTACAGTTCCGGGACATGTTCCGGGGGAAGGTGGGCATGCAGTATGGCGTGGCCATACCGCGAGTCCCGCCCGGTCTGTAGCCCTGGCCGCCAGGACTATAAGAATTACAACAGAATGAGTGGAGCACTATGATCAAGATTTCCAAGCTGTTCGCCGCAATGGTACTGGCCGGGGTAGCCAGCCATTCGTTTGCCGCCGATACCATCAAGATCGGCATCGCCGGTCCCAAGACGGGTCCTGTGACCCAATACGGCGACATGCAGTTCATCGGCGCGAAACAGGCCATCAAGGACATCAACGCCAAAGGTGGCGTGGATGGCAAAATGCTTGAAGCCAAGGAATACGACGACGCTTGCGACCCTAAACAGGCCGTGGCCGTCGCCAACAAAGTGGTCAACGACGGCGTCAAGTTCGTCATCGGCCACCTGTGCTCCAGCTCCACCCAGCCAGCGTCCGACATCTACGAAGACGAAGGCGTGATCATGATCACCCCGGCCGCCACCTCGCCGGAAATCACCGCCCGTGGCTACAAGCTGATCTTCCGCACCATCGGCCTGGACAGCGCCCAGGGCCCAGCCGCCGGCAACTACATCGCCGATTACGTCAAGCCGAAGGTCGTTGCAGTGCTGCACGACAAGCAGCAATACGGCGAAGGCATCGCCACTGCGGTCAAACAAACCCTGGAAAAGAAAGGCACCAAGGTTGCCGTGTTCGAAGGCCTGAACGCTGGTGACAAGGACTTCTCCTCGATCATCCAGAAGCTTAAGCAGAACAACGTCGACTTCGTCTACTACGGCGGCTACCACCCAGAGCTGGGCCTGATCCTGCGTCAGGCGAAGGAAAAAGGCCTGGACGCCAAGTTCATGGGCCCAGAGGGCGTGGGTAACGACTCGATCTCGCAGATCGCCCAGAACGCCTCCGAAGGCCTGCTGGTCACCCTGCCGAAGTCGTTTGACGCCGACCCTGAGAACAAGGCCATCGTCGACGCCATCAAGGCTGACGGCAAGGACCCGAGCGGTCCGTTCGTGTTCCCGGCCTACTCCGCCGTGGAGCTGATCGCCAAAGGCATCGAGGCCGCCAAGTCCGAAGACACCGACAAGGTGGCAGACGCCATCCACGCCGGCTCCTTCAAGACCCCGACCGGCACGCTGTCGTTCGACGAAAAAGGCGACCTGAAAGACTTCAAGTTCGTGGTTTACGAATGGCACTTCGGCAAGCCGAAGACCGAAGTCTCCCCTCAATAACTGCGTGACTAAATAGCTGACCGTAAAAGCCCACTGTGCGAGCAGTGGGCTTTGTTTTACGAGGTTCATGGACCTGACTCCCGCGATCCGGGGGTCGGTTCACCTGAAAATCTTAAAACCGTCACTCGCGGTTTCCTGGCCTACCCCTGCCAGCGAAATGCAAATCAGGTTTTTAGGAGCGCTGTAATGCCTGAGATCTACCATTTCTTCCAACAACTGGTTAATGGATTGACCATCGGCAGCACCTATGCCTTGATCGCCATCGGTTACACGATGGTGTACGGCATCATTGGCATGATCAACTTCGCCCATGGCGAGGTATACATGATCGGGTCCTACGTGGCCTTCATCGCCCTCGCAGGGCTGGCCATGATGGGTATCCATTCGCTACCGTTCCTGATGACCGTTGCCTTCGTCGCGACGATCTTCGTCACCAGCGCCTATGGCTACAGCATCGAACGGGTTGCCTACCGCCCCCTGCGCAACAGCAACCGTCTGATCCCGCTGATTTCCGCCATCGGCATGTCGATATTCCTGCAGAACACTGTGCTGCTTTCGCAGGATTCCAAGGACAAATCCATCCCCAACCTGATCCCCGGGAGCTTCTCCTTCGGGCCGGGCGGTGCTGAAGAAGTCCTGATCAGCTACATGCAGATCCTGGTATTCGTGGTCACCCTGGTCGCCATGACCCTGCTGACCCTGTTCATCTCCCGCTCTCGCCTGGGACGCGCCTGCCGCGCCTGCGCCGAGGACATCAAGATGGCCAACCTGCTGGGCATCAACACCAACAACATCATCGCCCTGACCTTCGTCATCGGTGCCGCGCTGGCGGCGGTGGCGGCTGTGCTGCTGAGCATGCAGTACGGCGTGATCAACCCCAACGCCGGTTTTCTGGTGGGCCTGAAGGCCTTCACCGCGGCGGTACTGGGCGGCATCGGCAGCATTCCGGGCGCGATGCTCGGTGGCCTGGTGCTGGGCGTGGCCGAAGCCTTTGGCGCCGACATCTTTGGCGACCAGTACAAGGACGTGGTGGCATTCGGCTTGTTGGTTCTTGTCCTGCTGTTCCGGCCGACCGGCATCCTCGGCCGCCCGGAGGTTGAAAAAGTATGAACAGAAATCTCAAACAGGCGTTCTTCAGCGCCTTGCTGGTGTGGGCCGTGGCCTTCCCGGTGCTGGGCCTGAAACTGAGCATCGATGGCATCAGCCTGGTGGTGCACACCCAGGGCTCGTTCACCATCGGCATCATCGCCGCCTGCTCGGTGCTGATGTTCCTGCGTGTGCTGTTCGACAGGCAGTGGAGCTCGGTGATGGGCCGCCGCTCGGATCGCAAGCTGATCTCGCCGGCGGTAAGCAATTTCCTGACGTTGCCCAAGACGCAGCGCTGGATCATCATCGGCCTGATCGTGGTAGCGCTGGTGTGGCCGTTCTTCGGCTCGCGCGGAGCCGTCGACATCGCCACGCTGATCCTGATCTACGTGTTGCTGGGCCTGGGCCTGAACATCGTGGTCGGCCTGGCGGGCCTGCTGGACCTGGGTTACGTCGGTTTCTACGCTGTCGGCGCCTACAGCTACGCGATGCTGTCGCACTATCTGGGCTGGAGCTTCTGGGTATGCCTGCCGATCGCTGGCCTGATGGCCGCCACCTTCGGCTTCCTGCTCGGCTTCCCGGTGCTGCGCCTGCGCGGTGACTACCTGGCGATCGTGACCCTGGGCTTTGGCGAGATCATCCGCCTGTTCCTGCGCAACCTGACCGACTGGACCGGCGGCCCCAACGGCATCAGCAACATCCCCAAACCGGAACTCTTCGGCCTGACCTTCGAACGCCGTGCCGCCGAGGGGATGCAGACCTTCCACGAGTACTTCGGGCTGCCGTACAACTCGATCAACAAGGTCATCTTCCTCTACCTGGTGGCACTGCTGCTGGCCCTGTTGGCGCTGTTCGTCATCAATCGCCTGCTGCGCATGCCGATCGGGCGAGCCTGGGAAGCATTGCGTGAAGACGAGATCGCCTGTCGTGCGTTAGGCCTGAACCCGACCGTGATCAAACTCTCGGCATTTACTCTGGGCGCCTGCTTCGCCGGTTTCGCCGGCAGCTTCTTCGCCGCCCGCCAAGGGTTGGTGACACCTGAGTCGTTCACGTTCATCGAGTCGGCGATCATCCTCGCCATCGTCGTGCTTGGCGGCATGGGCTCACAACTGGGCGTGATCCTCGCGGCCATCGTGATGATCCTGCTGCCTGAGCTGATGCGTGAGTTCAGCGAATACCGGATGCTGATGTTCGGTGCGCTGATGGTGTTGATGATGATCTGGCGTCCGCAAGGCTTGCTGCCTATGCAACGTCCACACATGGAGCTGCGTCGATGAGCCGCGAAATTCTGCAAGTCAGCGGCCTGAGCATGCGCTTCGGCGGCTTGTTGGCGGTCAACGGCGTGGGCCTGACCGTCAAGGAAAAACAGGTGGTGGCGCTGATCGGCCCGAACGGCGCCGGCAAGACCACGGTGTTCAACTGCCTGACGGGTTTCTACAAACCCAGCGGCGGCACCATTCTGCTCGATGGCCAGCCGATCCAGGGGCTGGCCGGCCACCAGATCGCCCGCAAGGGCGTGGTGCGGACCTTCCAGAACGTGCGCCTGTTCAAAGAGATGACCGCGCTGGAAAACCTGCTGATCGCCCAGCACCGCCACCTCAACACCAACTTCTTGGCCGGCCTGTTCAAAACCCCAAGCTTCCGCCGCAGCGAGAAAGAGGCTTTGGAGCGTGCGCAGTACTGGCTGGAGAAGGTCAACCTGACCGAGTTCGCCAACCGTACCGCCGGCACCCTCGCCTACGGCCAGCAACGCCGCCTGGAAATCGCCCGCTGCATGATGACCCAGCCACGGATCATCATGCTCGACGAGCCGGCAGCGGGCCTGAACCCCAAGGAAACCGAGGATCTCAAAGCGCTGATCGCTTATCTGCGAGAGTCGCACGATGTCACCGTGCTGCTGATCGAACACGACATGAAGCTGGTGATGAGCATTTCCGACCATATTGTCGTCATCAACCAGGGCACGCCCCTGGCAAACGGCACACCGGAGGAAATTCGCGACAACCCTGACGTGATCAAAGCTTACCTGGGGGAAGCGTAAATGCTGAAGTTCGAGAACGTCTCCACCTTCTACGGCAAGATCCAGGCTTTGCATAGCGTCAACGTCGAGATCAATCAGGGTGAAATCGTCACCTTGATCGGTGCCAACGGCGCGGGCAAGTCGACCCTGCTGATGACCCTGTGCGGCTCGCCCCAGGCGCACAGCGGCAGCATCAAGTACCTGGGTGAGGAGCTGGTCGGCCAGCCTTCCTCGCACATCATGCGCAAGAGCATCGCCGTGGTCCCGGAAGGGCGCCGGGTGTTCGCCCGCCTGACCGTCGAGGAAAACCTCGCCATGGGTGGCTTCTTCACCGACAAGGGCGACTATCAGGAGCAACTGGACAAAGTCCTGCAACTGTTCCCGAGGTTGAAAGAGCGTTATGTGCAGCGCGGCGGCACCATGTCCGGCGGCGAGCAGCAGATGCTGGCCATCGGCCGGGCGCTGATGAGCAAGCCCAAGCTGCTGCTGCTCGACGAGCCCTCGCTGGGCCTGGCGCCGATCATCATCCAGCAGATCTTCGACATCATCGAACAGTTGCGCCGCGATGGCGTGACGGTGTTTCTGGTGGAACAGAACGCCAACCAGGCGTTGAAAGTCGCTGATCGGGCCTATGTGCTGGAGAATGGCCGGGTTGTCATGCAGGGCACGGGAGAGGCGCTGCTGACCGACCCGAAAGTGCGTGACGCCTACCTCGGCGGTTGACGCTGTCAGTTAGCGTTTCAGGGCTGCTACGCAGCCCATCGCCGGCAAGCCGGCTCCCATCGACCGCGCAGTGCTTCAGGCCTGCGCGCTGCCAGTTCAAGCCGGTTCCCATAGTTACAGCGCAACGCTCGAAAAATGCGCGGTCCCAGTGGGAGCCGGCTTGCCGGCGATGGGCCGCACGCGGCCCCAAATCGCTCACCTGAATGGCATCAGGGCCTCAACCCATTTTCTGCCTGATGCAGATGCACCGCCCGTACCCACCTCTTGTGATCGGCGCCTGGCATGCGTACCGTGGCCTGCACTTCATGCAAGCATCCCGGAGCCCCGCCCCATGCGCCTCACCCCTTCCCTTGTACTCACCGCCCTGCTGCCACTGTTCGCCGGCTGCCAGATGCTGGCCGCGCCACCAAGCGACCCGAACATCGGTACTACACGCATGCAGGGCGAGTTGAGCGCCGGTGGCGGCCAGTTGCTGTTCAAGCCCTGCAACGAAGCCCGCCGGTTCGTGATCAAGGATGTCGCCGGCACCGGCATTTTGCAGGAAGCCGCGAACCTGGCAGACGACGCCGGTGACAAACTGTTCGCCGATGTGCGCGGGCGCCTCACCGGCAGCAAGCAGGCCGACAACGACGGTCAACTCGAGGTGCGCACCCTGTACCGCCTGGATCCGTCCACCCGCGCCTGCGAAGACCCCAACTTCAAGCAACTGACCCTGCGCGCCAGCGGCCATGAGCCCGAGTGGGACGTCAAGGCCAGTGGCAAAGGCATGGTGATCAACCGCATTGGCAAGGAACCATTGCCGCTGCCCTTCCTGGAAGAGGAAGTGCCCGGCGGCGGCCTGACCCTGACCAGCGAAGCCAACGGCCAGCATGTGGAACTGTGGGCTGCCCCGCAGCGTTGCGTCGATACTGCCACCGGTGCCGTGCACCACCTGCGTGCCGAGCTGCGCATCGATGGCCAGACCCTGCAGGGCTGCGGCTACTACGGCGGTGCACGCAACAACTGATCGCCGGGCACTTTTATCCTGCCAGTCAGGGCGGCGAACAGCTTATACTTGGCGGTTTGTGTAAAGCCGCCGGCCGCCCATGGCCGGGATACTGGACCCTGCCATGCTACGAATCACCGAACTGAAGCTGCCCCTGGACCATCCCGACGAAGCGCTGCGCGAAGCCATTGTTCAGCGCTTGGGCATCCGTGATGAGCAACTGCTCAGCTTCAACCTGTTCAAGCGCAGCTACGATGCGCGCAAGAAGAACAGCGAACTGCTGTTCATCTACACCATCGACCTTGAAACCAGCAACGAAGCGGAGCTGCTGGGCAAGTTCGCTGACGACCGCAACATCACCGTCGCACCGGATGTCACCTACAAGTTCGTTGGCCACGCACCGGCCGACCTGCAGGAGCGCCCGATCGTGGTCGGCTTCGGCCCGTGCGGCATCTTCGCCGGTCTGCTGCTGGCCCAGATGGGCTTCAAGCCGATCATCCTCGAGCGTGGCAAGGAAGTGCGCCAGCGCACCAAGGACACCTGGGGCCTGTGGCGCAAGAGCGTGCTCAACCCCGAGTCCAACGTACAATTCGGCGAAGGCGGTGCCGGGACCTTCTCCGACGGCAAGCTGTACAGCCAGATCAAGGACCCGCTTCACCATGGCCGCAAGGTACTGGAGGAGTTCGTCAAAGCCGGTGCCCCGGACGAGATCCTCTACATCAACAAGCCGCATATCGGCACTTTCCGCCTGACCGGCATGGTCGAGCAGATGCGCCAGGACATCATCGCCCTGGGCGGCGAAGTGCGCTTCCAGGAGAAAGTCACCGACCTTGTGCTCGACGATGGCCAACTGAGCGGCGTGGTGCTGGAGAGCGGCGAGCAGTTGCAGTCGCGCCATGTGGTGCTTGCCCTGGGCCACAGCGCCCGCGATACCTTCCGCATGCTTCACGGCAAAGGCGTGTTCATGGAGGCCAAGCCGTTCTCGGTGGGCTTCCGTATCGAGCACCCGCAAACGCTGATCGACAAGGCGCGCCTTGGCAAATATGCCGGCCACCCGAAATTGGGTGCCGCTGACTACAAGCTGGTGTACCACGCCAAGAACGGCCGCTCTGTGTACAGCTTCTGCATGTGCCCGGGCGGCACCGTGGTCGCAGCCACCAGCGAACCAGGCCGCGTCGTTACCAATGGCATGAGCCAGTATTCGCGTAACGAGCGCAACGCCAACTCCGGCATCGTGGTAGGTATCGACCCTGAGCGCGATTACCCGGGCGGCCCGCTGGCCGGTATCGAACTGCAGGAGCGCCTGGAAGCGCATGCCTACGTGATGGGCGGCAGCAACTATCAGGCACCGGCCCAGCTGGTCGGCGACTTCGTGGCAGGCAAACCCTCCACCGCGCTGGGTAGCGTCGAGCCGTCCTACAAGCCGGGCGTGACCTTGGGTGACCTGGCGCCAAGTTTGCCGGCTTTCGCCATCGAGGCAATCCGCGAGGCGCTGCCAGCCTTCGATCGACAGATCAAAGGCTACAACCTGCATGACGCTGTGCTCACCGGGATCGAGACACGTACCTCCTCGCCGCTGCGCATCACCCGCGGCACGGATTACCAGAGCCTGAACGTGAGGGGGCTGTTCCCTGCAGGTGAGGGTGCCGGGTATGCCGGGGGCATCCTCTCGGCGGGCGTGGATGGCATTCGCATTGCCGAGGCCGTGGCGCGGGACATCCTCGGGCTGTAAGCCGCCAGCGCCTACCCCAGCCTGAAGCCTGGAGCCGGATTGCCAGCGACAGGGCCAGGACAGGCACATAAAAAACCCCGAACGGGCCTGGCCAGTTCGGGGTTTTGTTTTTGCCGCAATCAGTGCGTAACGCGGCTGGTACCGTCGACTGTCATGATGCGCACACGCTCACCGACGCGGAAGATTTCGTTCTCCTGCACGGCCTGCACGTAGGCGCGCATGCTGCCATCGTCCTCACGCACGGTGATTTCGACACCTTGGGTGCGGGTGATGCCTTCTTCGGCAGCGGAACCCGCCAGGCCACCCGCCACGGCGCCGATTACCGCAGCAACGATACTGCCACGGCCACCACCGATGGCACTGCCGGCAACACCACCGACGATTGCGCCTGCACCGCCGCCGATAGGGGTTTTGGTGCCTTCGATCTTGACCGGACGCAGGGACTCGATGGTCCCCATGCGCACGGTCTGCACGCGACGGGCCTCATCACGGGAGTAGCTGTCGCCGGTCAGGCTGGAAGCACAGCCGCCCAACAGCAACGACAGGGTGGTGAACGTCGCCACCAGCAAAGCGGATTTACGCATGGGTAAAGTCTCCATAAGTCAGGTGTCCATTAGACGCTGCACTTCGACGGCTGTCACGATAGCAAAGCCATAAAAAATATTTCCGTTCAGCTACGGTACAGCCTCCGAGCCGGGCCTGGACATCTAGACAGAAGATAGTCAGGGTTTACTGCATTGAAGTGCTAACGGCATGCAGGGGCTGCGCGAGCCCCCGCACCCTACGGCGCCAGGCGCTCGCGCAGCCACTGGCCATCGACCCACCGATAGTTCAGTCGATCATGCAGCCGGCTCGCCCGTCCCTGCCAGAACTCGATGCGCTCCGGCAGCAGGCGGTAGCCTCCCCAATGCTCGGGGCAGTGTGGCTGGGTGTTGCAGAACCGGGCTTCAGTGGCCTTCACCAGCCCTTCTAGCGCCTCGCGGCTGGCGATCACCCGGCTTTGTGGTGAAGCCCATGCGCCAAGGCGGCTACCCAGCGGACGGACCTGGTAGTAGTCATCCGACTCTTGGGGCGTAACCTTTTCCACACGCCCTTCGATGCGCACCTGACGCTCCAGCGCCGGCCAGAAAAAGGTCATGGCAGCGTAGGGGTTGGCCAGCAGTTGCTGGCCCTTGGCGCTGTCGTAGTTGGTAAAGAAGGTGAAGCCGCGGTCATCGAGCCCCTTGAGCAGCAATACACGGCAATGGGGACGGCCATCACCGTCGACCGTGGCGAGCGTCATGGCATTGGCCTCCACCGGTGGCTGCTCGGTCTTCACCGCATCGGCGAACCACTGGTGGAACAAAGCGAACGGCTCGCCCGGCGCCTGGGCTTCAGCCAGGCCATCACGGGTGTAGTCGCGGCGCATATCGGCCAGGGATTGGGTCATGGCTGCGTTTCCTTGACGATCAGTTGGTCTTCGCAGGGCTATTGGCGGCTACTTTTTTCTCGGCGGTAGCTTTCTTGGCCGCGGGCTTGGCCGGCGCGGCTTTCTTTTTAGCGGCGGTTTTGGTCGATGCCTTGGCTTTGGCTACAGGCTTCTTCGCAGCAGGTTTGGCCGCTGCCTTGGCGGCTGGCTTGGTCTCGGCTGGCTTGGTGGCAGGTGCCTTGGTGTCCTGGACAGCTACCATCGTGCTCGGTGCCGGCGCTGGCCGCTGATACTTGGCCATCAAGGCAAGCATGGTGTTCTGCGGGGTCAGCATCATCTCCACGCGGCGGTTCAGGGCACGGCCTTCAACGCTGTCGTTCGCTGCCCGCGGCATTTCCGAACCCATGCCCTTGAGGGACAGGCGGTCACGGTTCAAACCGCTCAAGCGGAAAATCGCCGACACCGAAGCGGCGCGCTCCAGGCTGAGCTTCTGGTTGGTAGCCGCAGCACCGCTGGTGTCGGCGTGGCCAAGCACCAGCACGGCAGTCTTGGGATCGCCCTCGACAGCCTTGGCCACACGGGTAATCGGGCCCAGGCTCATGGGCAGCAGCATGTTCGGACGATCCGGGTTGTAGGAGCTGTCAGCCGGGAGGGTCACCACCAGCACATTCTCGCGGCGCTCCAACTCCAGCTTGCTGTCCTTGATCGCTTCACGCAGCTTTGGCTCGTACTGATCGAGCCAGGCCTGAGTGGCCTTTTCGTCGATTTTTGGCACAACCGGGCCCTTGGCCTGCTTGTCGTCACCGCCAAATGGCCACCACCAGCGGCTGGCGCTCTCGGACTTGGCATCGGCCTTGGCGACTTTTTCGGTAACGGCCTGCTTCACTTCCTGCTCGGCGACCTCGTCCGAACCGAATGGCCACCAGTTGCTGAGGCCGCCCTTGGAGGCATCCTGGGAATGGCTGGCGCAGCCGGTCATGGCGGTCAGGCACAGGGCGAGAGCTAAGGTTTTATGTGAAGACATCAGCGATACACCATGAAATAGAAAGAAATTTTGCCCACACACTCGAGGCGCTGGCATTGAGGATAGTCAAAGGGATTGCGCAATACCCGCGTTACCCGATCAAAGGCAAGTGCCAAGGACACGCACCAGTTGCTGAGCCCTGGGATCCATGAGCACGTAAGGGCCGAGGGTATTGACCACGAAACCGAAAGCAACGTCGTGCTCGGGGTCGGCAAAACCCACCGAACCCCCTGCGCCGGGATGGCCAAAGGCCCGCGCCCCTAGGCCGAAAGTGGCGTTGGCCACGGTGGGCTGGTCCAGCATGCAGCCAAGGCCGAAACGGGTCTTGGTCAGCAGGGTGCGATCCTCGCCGATGCTATGTTCACGCGTCAGTTCATCGAGCAGCTCGGACTCAAGCAGGCTGCCGTCGAGCAGGCCGGCGTAGAACCCCGCCAGGCTACGGGCATTGCCGTGGCCGTTGGCCGCCGGTTGCTGCATGCGGCGCCACTCAGGCTTGTTGGTACTGGTGAGGATGGCCGGCGGGTTGGTGAACGCACGGGTAGACAACGCCTCGGGCTCACGCATGGTCACCTGCAGCAGGCGCTGGGCGGCGGCATCGCCGGCGTTGCCCTTGCCGCGCGCAATATGCGCCACACGATGGAATTCATCGTCCGCCAGGCCTACGTGGAAGTCGAGCCCCAGCGGCCGTGCGGTCCGCGCCACGATCGACTCCCCTGGGCCACGGCCATCGGCGCGGCGGATCAACTCGCCGATCAGCCAGCCGTAGGTGATGGCGGCATAGCCATGCGCGGTACCCGGCGCCCACCAAGGCGTCTCGGCGGCCAGTGCATCGACCATGGTTTGCCAGTCATACAGGGCCTCTGCTGGCAGCAGCTCGCGGATAGCGGGCAAACCCGCCCTGTGGCTGAGCAGTTGGCGCAGGGTGACGCTCTCCTTGCCCGCCTGGGCAAACGCTGGCCAATAGCGCGCCACCGGCGCATCCAGCGCCAGCTTGCCCTCACCGACCAGCTGCAGCGCCGTGACGGCAGTGAACGTCTTGGTGCAGGAGAACAGATTGGCGAGGGTATCGCTGTGCCAGGCCTGCTGGCCGTCTTTGTCGGCACTGCCCGCCCAAAGGTCGATTACCGTCTCGCCACCGACTTGAATGCACAGCGCGGCGCCGCGCTCCTGAGGATCATCGAACAATGCCGCGAACGCTTCGCGCACTGCCTCGAACTTCAGCTCATAGTGACCCTGGATCTGCACCCGCTCGTTCTCCGTTCGACCTTGCCGAAAAAGGGGGCATTGTTTCAGTAGTTGGCGGTTTTGCCTACTGGGCAAGGCGGGTTGATCACGCAGAAAAGCGCCCTTTTCAGGGCGCCTCTTCGGTTGCCGTGCCCGAGGTAGAGCCCTCTTTGTGCAACAGGCTGCTCAACTGACCAACGGCCTGCCGGTTACTCTTGCGCACCGCCTCGACAAAAGCCGGATACGGCATATCGGTGATCGCCACCAACCCAAGGTGCCCGTTTTCGCCATCGAGCAAGCGCCCGCTGGCGGGCTGGTCGAGGTATTGGAACCAGTGGGCACCGACGATCATCGGCTGCGCCAATGCCGCCTTGAGGAAGTTGCCGTAGGCCGGCCCCCGCTCCTCCTCACGTGCCACTTCCACCGGCCCTGGCCAGAAAGGCCCACGGTCACGCGAACCGAACTGGAATTCGGACACCAGCACGGGCTTGTCCAGCTCCGCCAGGCGGGCGAAGTCGTAGCCGTCGTCGGGTTTGAGGGTATAGAAGTTGAAGCTCAGCACGTCGCAGAACTCGGCGCAGGCCTTGACCGCTTCGGGTGTGCTGACGGCAAAGCGCCCGCCCAGCAGAAGGTGGTTGGGCGCATGCCAGTTCAGCGAATCGGCGATGGTCTTGAAATAGGTTTCAGCGAACACCTGCTGAAAGTGCTGGTAATCGCGTTCGATCTCAGGGTGCTCGGGGTTGGGCAGCGGCGCCTCGAAGCCCGGGTCTTCCATCAACTCCCAGGCTTGCAGGTCGATGCCCCAGGCCTTGGACAGCCCCTGCTGGTTACGGTACTTGTCACGCAGCTGCTTGAGAAAAGCACGCTTGGCCGGCACATCGGTTGTCAGACGCAGGGTGCCATAGGCGAGGCCGTAACGGGCCTTCGGGTCGTTGCCAGGCGCAGCCCAGGCCAGCTCGTTGTCGGCGAAGTAACCGATCAGCCAGGGGTCATCCCGGTGGTCCCGTGCGGCGATGGCCACAGCACGCTCGGTGGCCATGGCGAAACGCGGATCGAACGGGTCGGGCATGCGCCCCCACCAGTCCATGCCTGTGCTGATGCTGGCATAGTCACCGACGATCGACAGCGGCAGTGTATAAGGCATGCGCTTGGCCTGGCCGAGCTCGGGGTCGCTCCAGTTGCCCAGGGTGTTGAAGCCCCAGGCCTGCAACCGGTCGAGCGTATGCGCCTGCCAACGAGCGCTATCCAGCGCAGGCGGCGGGCAGGACGCGGCAGGTTGCGATTCGCCCTCCGGCGGGCAAGGCTTGCCATGGGCGCGGTAAATGTTGGCCGCATAGAAGTCGAACCAACGCCCTTTCTTGAAGTTGCGCCCCTGCGACGAGGCATTGCCATCATCGTTGTTGCTCTCGCCATAAAAGGCGCCGAGTGCGTCACCTTCGCCCGGTAACGCCTCGAACATGCCTTCGCGCCCTGCGACATAGGTACGCCCGCCATCGGCAGCCACGGCATTGACGCCCAACGAGTAGAACGGATGACCATCGGGGGTTACCAGGTGCCAGCGGCCGTCACGCTTTTCGGTACGGAAGAAACCCTTGGCCTCGAACGCCGGCCCCGCCAGCAGGCCGCCGTAGATGTCCAGTTGTTGCTTGTGATGCTCGGCCAGCCAGGCCTTGAGCTGTTGCTGCTCGCGGCTGTCGGCAGCTTTCAGTTGGTCATCGTTGACCACCTTTTCGGGCCAGCGGCTGCGGGTGGACTGGCCGTAAGCGTCGATCAGCGCGTGGTAGGCGGCCTGGTAGGCAAGGTCATCGTCCTGGATACCGACCTTCTCGATCAGCAGGTTCTGCGCAACCTTGGGGCCGGGAATGCTCAAGCTGACGGAAACCACCTGCTTGAGATCGACCTCACCGGCGCTGCTGGTCAGCAGCAACCGTTGCCCCTCATGGTTCCAGGGCATCGGTGGGCCGGCGCGCATGCCCTGGCTAAGGGGGGAACTGGCCTTGAGCGGCACCATGACCGTCTGCGCAGGCCCTGCCGGCAGGTCGATACGGCTGGTCAGAGTACGCCCGTCGCTGCCCAGCACCGTGACATCCACGGTCAGCGCCCAATCCATGGCACTTTGCAGGCGCAAGGTCAGAAACTGCCCAGCCGACCAATCCCATGCGCCACTCTGTGGGCTCAGGCGCAGGGTAGGCCGTTCAACCGGGTTGAACACCACCCGCCGCAACACCTCGCCTTCTGCGGTCTGTTCTGCGTTGTACTGCGGCATCCCGGCCCCTTCGGTCACCACATTGACGACCGAGGCCGGGCGCACGAAGCTGAACAGCGTCTGCTGCCCGGCCAGTGCAGATGCGCTGAACAACAAGGTGAGAACAGCAGGCAAGGTGCGGCGGATCATAGGGCTCAGGCTCTCCTGTGAGGCCCTCATGGGCCCCCGACAGAGTGGTGGACAACGGGCCGGCACATCATGCTCCGGCCTTCAGGAAATCTCCCGCCGGAAGGGCGGTAGCGCATTGAGAATAGCCTTGCCGTAGCGTTGGGTAACCAGACGCCGGTCAAGCAAGGTAATCACGCCCCGGTCCTGTTCGGTACGTAGCAGGCGACCACAGGCCTGGATCAGCTTCAACGATGCATCGGGCACGGCAATTTCCATGAAGGGGTTGCCACCGCGGGCCTCGATCCACTCGGCCAGTGCCGCCTCGACCGGATCGTCAGGCACGGCGAAGGGGATCTTGGCGATCACTACATGCTCGCAATAGGCACCCGGCAGGTCGACGCCCTCGGCGAAGCTGGCCAGACCGAACAACACACTGTGCTGGCCATCATCGACCCGCGCCTTGTGCTTGTTCAGGGTCTCTTGCTTGGACAGGTTGCCCTGGATCAGCACCAGCTTGCGCCAGTCGCGGTCCAGGCCGTCGAACACTTCCTGCATCTGCTTGCGCGAGGAAAACAGCACCAGCGCACCGCGGGCATCTTCGACGATGTTCGGCAGCTCGCGGATGATCGCAGCGGTATGCGCCGCGGCATCACGCGGGTCGGCCTTGAGGTCGGGCACCCGCAGCAGGCCGGCATCGCCATGCACGAACGGGCTGGGCACCACGCAGGTCACCGCATCGCGCGGCAGGCCCGAGCGCATGCGGAAACGGTCGAACTTGCCCAGCGCGGTCAGCGTCGCCGAGGTGACCAGCGCGCCATGGGCAACGCTCCACAGGCTACGCCGCAGCATTTCGGCTGCCAGAATGGGGCTTGCGTTGACCTCGATGTCGAACAGCGCCCCGCTTTCGGCCAGGGTCAACCAGCGGGCCATGGGCGGGCTGTCCTCTGGGTCCTCGGCCGTGAAGGCGGTCCACAGCTCCCAGTTGGCCTGGGCGCGGGTGACCAGGCTGCCGAACAAGGGATACCACTCTTCAGCCTGGTGGCTGGCGATACCGATGTTGACCTCGCCGTCCATGCCTTCCTTGAGCAGGTCGGCCAGGCGGGTGAACAGATCGTTGAGGCGGGCGAAGCCCTTTTTCAGCTCGATGCCGACTTCGCGAATCTGCTCGGGCACCACGCCGCCTTCGAAGCGATAGCGCGGGCGCTCTCGCCCCTCCACGTCTTCGCTGGGGCGGAAGTCGGCGACTTGCTCGCACAAGGTGAACATGAACTGTTGCTGGGTGCGGATTTCCCGCGCCAGCTCCGGCACCTGCTCGATCAGCGTACCCAGATCACCCGGCAAAGGGTGCTGGGCCAGCAGCTTGGTCAGGTTCTTGGCGGTCTGCTCCAGCCAGTCGGCAGTGGAACGCAAACGCGAAAAGTGGGCGAAATGGCCGATGGCCTTGTCGGGCAGGTGGTGGCCTTCGTCGAACACATACATGGTGTCGCGCGGGTCAGGCAGCACCGCGCCGCCGCCCAGGGCCAGGTCGGCCAGGACCATGTCGTGGTTGGTGACGATCACGTCGACCTTACCCATGCCTTCGCGGGCCTTGTAGAACACGCACTGCTGGAAGTTCGGGCAGTGGCGGCCGGTACATTGGCTGTGGTCGGTGGTCAGGCGCGCCCAGTCCTGGTCTTCCAGGGCTTCGGGCCAGCTGTCACGGTCGCCGTCCCAACGATTGCCGGCGAGCTTCTCGATCATGCTGTTGAACAGCTTCTGGCTGCGCTCGTCGACCTCGATATGAAAGCCCTCTTCCTCGAACAGCTGTGCAGTAGCCGATTGCGCGTGGCCCTCCTGCAGCAGGATGTCGAGCTTGGACAGGCACAGGTAGCGGCCGCGGCCCTTGGCCAGGGCGAAGCTGAAGTTCAGACCGCTGCTGCGCATGAGGTCGGGCAGGTCCTTGAAGACGATCTGCTCCTGCAGGGCCACGGTCGCGGTGGCGATCACCAGGCGCTTGCCAGCAGCCTTGGCGGCCGGGATTGCGGCCAGGCTGTAGGCGACCGTCTTGCCGGTACCGGTGCCCGCCTCCACCGCGACCACGGCAGGCTCGCCCGCGCGGCGGCCTTCGTCGTCGCAGGCAATGTCGCCCAGGACCTTGGCCACTTCGGCGATCATCAGGCGCTGGCCATAACGCGGCTTGAGGCTCTTGGCTTCGAGAAAACGCGAGTAGGCGCCCTGGATGGTGGCTTTGAGTTCGTTGCTGATCATGGTCTGCAGGCGCCCGAAGGGCTGGATATATTTTCAGTGTTTCGCATGGGGCGGCTATCATACCCCGCTATTGCCCATTGTGCCGCATGGAGATCCGGATGCTTGCCTTTGCCCTCCCCTACACACTGCATGTCCTGGCCGCCCTTGTGTGGGTCGGCGGCATGTTCTTCGCCTGGCTGGTGCTGCGCCCTGCCACGGTTGCAGCCCTTGAGGGGCCTGCCCGGCTTCGGCTCTGGGTGGACGTTTTCCGACGTTTCTTCAGATGGGTCTGGCTGGCGATCGCCATTCTGGCGATAAGCGGTGTCGGCATGTTGCACCTGCGCTTCAACGGCTTCGAGACAGCCCCCAGGTATGTGCAGGTGATGATGGGGGGCGGGATCGCCATGTTCGCGCTGTTCATGCGGATCCAGGCGCTGTTGCTGCCTGAACTCAAGGCTGCGGTGCAAGCCGAAGACTGGGCCGCAGGCGCCGCGGCGCTAGGCCGGATCCGGCGCCTGGTGGGGGCCAACCTCCTGCTGGGGTTGGCGGTGGTGGCGGTAGCCAGTTCGCGGTTACCGGCGTAGCAGTTCTGCCGGCCGCGGTATGGACATCACATGGAAAATGCCCGTCAGCAGTATCTGCAAACGATCGAACCAGCGGTGGCTGCGCCCACGCAAGCTGCCGTTGAAGAACAGCACTTCCAGAAAGTGCAGGCCCAGCAAAGCAATGCCCGCAGCAGTGATCAACAGGTTGAACGGCAGCGGCTGCGGCAGCATCAGGTTGAACATCACCACGCCCCAGAAAGCGATGGTAAGGGTCTTACCCAGGCCCAGAATGAATTTCATCTGCTGCTCCCCTCGCTGCTCAGTTAAGGTGCAGGTCCACCCGCCGGTTGTGCGCACGGCCTTCTTCGGTGTCGTTTTCTGCCACCGGCTCGCTCGCCCCACGCCCCTCACTGGTCACCTTCTGCGGGGCCAGGCCCTGGCTGATCAGGTACTGTGCGACGCTGGCGGCACGCCGCTCGGAGAGGGCCTGGTTGTAACTGTCGGACCCGACATTGTCGGTATGGCCAACCACCTTGATCCGCGATACCCCCAGCTCATTGAGCCTGGGTAACAGGCTTTGCAGCCGTTGCTGGCTGCCCGCCGTCAAATCGGCGGAGTCGAACGCGAACATCACCTGGCCCTGGTCGTCGAGGGAGATCACCTCGGGCTGCGGTTCGGGCACAGGTTGGCTGGGCGGATACTGCGGCAGCGGGCAGCCCATATGGTCGACGGCGGTGCCGGCAGGCGTGTCGGGGCAACGGTCACGGCGATCGAACACGCCATCTTCATCTTCATCCCCATCCTGGGCGTAACAGATCAGGCCGCCGGCGATCACACCCAGTGCGCCACCGCCTGCAGCCCAGCTCGAGCTTTCTATAGCGCCCAGGCCGCCGCCCGCCAGCCCACCGAGCAGGCTGCAGATGGGCCAGGTCCGTTGATTGAGGGGCGCACTGCCGTCACTGTGGGTGGCGCAGCCTGCCAGCAGGCTGGAAACCACCAGCAACGGCAGCGCCGCCTTTGACATGACACTCATGATCAATGCTCCTGTGTCGTTGGCCGCAACCGGCCTACAGGAGTAAAGACGCGCCCGCGCCACTTCTCAAGGCGCAGGCGCACGCCGTCAGCGCTCGATCCTGATCTCGGTGCGACGGTTCATCGAACGCCCATCGGCTGTGGCGTTGTCCGCTACAGGCTGGGTTTCGCCGGCACCGACCACGGACACGAAGCTGGCGCGTGGCACCCCGCTCTCGACCAGGTAATCGGTCACCGAGTGGGCACGGCGCTCGGACAGGTTCTGGTTGTAACTGTCGGAGCCAACGCTGTCGGTATGACCGGTGACGCTCAGTCGAGCGCTCGGTGCTTCCTGCTTGAGGCGCGTGGCAATGGTGTTCAGGCGCTCCTTGTCGGCTGCGGTCAGGCGCGCAGAGTCGAACTCGAAGTGCACGTCACGGATGACGATGACTTCCTCTTTCTGCACCACGACTTCTTCGACCACGGGCGTCGGCTCGGGCGGGCAGCCATTGGCATCGACCTGCACACCACGAGGTGTGCCAGGGCACTTGTCACGGCTGTCCGGCACACCATCGCCATCCTCGTCGCCATCGCCCTTGGCCCAGCAATAGCCAGCTGCCAGGCCGCCGCCCAACAATGCACCCCAGCCAGCCCAGCTGGAGCTTTCGATGGCACCCAGGGCAGCACCGCCCACGCCCCCGACGGCAGCACACTTCGGCCAGTCGGTTTTTTGCAAACCTGCACAACCAGTCAACACACTGGTGAGCAGTACCAGGGGTATCGCTGTGCGTACTATGCTCATTTCGTAGCTTCTCCTAGGGGAATCGGCATAAGGCCGATCCATGGGAGTAAAGACCGCACATCTGATCCCTGCCAGCAATAAGCCACGACACGGTCATACGGCGCTTTGCCCACGGCCGACAGCCCGTTAGTCTTGGAAGACCTGAACGAGGATTGGCAATGACCGACGGTTTTTCCCAACGTACACCCCAGCAAGCCTTGGCGGCCCTGCTGGAGCGCTTCACCCCGCAACGTCTGCTGCTGGTAGGCACGCGCTTTCCTGCCTTGGAGGCCTTTGCCCAGGCACACCCGCAGGTGACGATCGAGACCTGCCAGCCAGGCGCGCTTGCAGCGCCTGTTGCCGCACAGCGCTTCGACCTGGCATTACTGGTGGACTGCCTGGAGCACTTGCCCAAACGCACTGGCCTGGAGTTGTTGGGCGGCATCCGCAACCTCAACGCCAGCCGCGTCGCGGTGCTGGCCGACCTGCGCGCCTGTGGCTGGCAGGAAACCGATTTTTTTGCCCTGGCCCTGTCGGCCAGCGAGAAATTCCGCCGCGACGAGCAGGTCTTGAGCTTGTTCACCTATGATCTACATGACTATAAACAGGTCCCCGACTGGCTCAACGCCAGGTTCTGGGCCAACCCTGAAAACTTCGGCAAGTACTGGTGGTGATGAATGAGTGTCTCGGTTTGCCCCTGTGGCAGCGGTAACCTGCTGGACGCCTGCTGCGGGCACTACCATGCCGGCACCCCGGCGCCGGATGCCCAGGCACTAATGCGCTCGCGCTACAGCGCCTACGTGCTCGGCCTGATCGATTACCTGGTAGCCACCACCTTGCCAGCCCAGCGAAGCGGTCTGGATCGCAGCGCGATAGCGGCCTGGAGCGCACAGAGCACCTGGCTTGGCCTTGAAGTGGAGAACGCCGAGGTGCTCGGTGGCCAGCCCGAACATGCTTTTGTCACGTTCACTGCGCGCTGGCACGATCTGGAGGGTGATCACCAGCACCGCGAGCGCTCCGCCTTCGTGCAGCATGACGGGCGCTGGTACTTCATCGACCCGACCGTAGCGCTCAAGGCTGGCCGCAATGACCCCTGCCCCTGTAACAGCGGTCAGAAATTCAAGAAGTGCTGCGCCGGTTACGTGGGTAACTGAGGGTGATGGCCTTGGCCCGCCTGTTCCTGCTCAGCGCTGCGCTGACGTTGCTGGCAGGTTGCGCGATATGGGGCGACGATGACTGGCGCGACCCGCAGGTGCACCTGGTCAAGGTCGAGACAGTCAAGGCGCGCTTGCTGGAGCAGGAGTTCGTCTTGCACCTGCGTATCGACAACCCCAATGACAGCCGCCTGTTCATCCGCAACCTGGCGTATTCGGTCTGGCTCAACGATCTGATGCTGGTAGAGGATCAGGCCAGTATCTGGCGCAGTGTCGGCGGGCATGCCCGGCGCACCTTCAAGATCACCGCGCGGACCAACCTGTGGCGCCACCTCAAGCCGCTGGCCAAGCTGCTCAAGAGCGAACAACCGCTGCACTACCGCTTGCAAGGCGACCTCGAGACCGGGCTGATCATCCACCGGGACCTGCACTTATCGCGCAGTGGTGAGATAATCCCCAGTGATTTCATACCGGAGTAACCCTGCAATGACCCAACAACCCCATGTTCATGGCCCCGACTGCAACCACGGACACGATCATCACCATGATCACGACCATGGCCATGTGCACGGCCCGCATTGCAATCACGGCCATCAGGAGCCGGTTCGCAATGCTCTGAAAGACGTCGGCCGCAACGATCCATGCCCGTGCGGCAGCGAGAAGAAATTCAAGAAGTGCCACGGGGCCTGATCAAGCGCTAAGCGGCAAGCTTCAAGCTGCTGGAAAAAGCAGGCCCGCACCTGGTGCAGCTTGAAGCTACCGACCGCTGGTAAATAAAGCTTCCCCGCACCTTGCACGGCGCCTGCGCGCTCACTACCTTAGCGCCATTCGACCCCCGCCACGCCTTGCAGGAGCCTTTGTCATGGCCGCCCCCGTCCTTCCGCCCTTCCGCCCACGGTTCGCCGCCGCTGCCACGCTGCTCGGCATGCTCGCGCTTGCCGGTTGCCAGTTGGGCGGCTATCAGGACAGTGTGCCACCGGCCACCGGCGTGCAGCCGCTCAAAGGCCTGGCGCAGAATGTTTCGGTACGCCGTAACGCCATGGGCGCACCGCTGATCGAAAGCAGCAGCTTCCATGACGCCCTGTTCAGCCTCGGCTATGTGCACGCCGGCGACCGTATCGAGCAAATGCTCGCCATGCGCCTGCTGGCCCAGGGCCGCCTGGCGGAACTGGCCGGAAGCGAGGCGCTGGACATCGACCGCCTGATGCGCGCTGCCAACCTCAAGCACAACGCCGCCGAGCTGTACGCCGATGCTTCGCCCCGGCTCAAGCGCTTCTTCGAAGTCTACGCCCGCGGGGTCAATGCCTATCTGTTCCGCTACCGTGACAAATTACCGGCCAACCTCGCCAGCAGCGGCTACCGCCCCGAATACTGGAAGCCCGAGGATTCGGCGCTGGTCTTCAGCCTGTATGCCTTCAGCCAGTCAGTGAACCTGCAAGAAGAACTCAGTGCCCTGACCCTGGCGCAGAAGGTCGGCAGCGATAAGCTGCCCTGGCTGCTGCCTGGCGCGCCAGACGAACCCCTGGCTGACGCTGAAGTGGAAAAGCTGAAGGGGCTGAACCTGAGCAGCCAACTACCGGGCCTGGCTGCGCTCGCAGCCGCCAGCCAGAAGCTCGCCGACCTCGACCTGCTCGGCAGCCCGGGGTCGGCTAACCTGGCCCTGGGCCCGCAACGCAGCCGCAGCGGCAAAAGCCTGTTGGCAAGCGACAGCCGCGCCGCCTGGGCCCTGAGCCCGGTGCAGATCCACACCGGCAAGTACCAGGTTGCAGGCCTGTCGCTGCCGGGCCTGCCCATCGTCCTGGCCGGCTACAACGGCAAGCTGGCCTGGAGCAGCAGCGCGGTAATGGCCGACAACCAGGACCTGTACCTGGAGCGGCTGCGCCATCAGGGCACCCAGGTCAGCTACTTGGCCGACGGCAAGTGGCTGCCCGCACGCGCACGCAGCGAAACCTTCTTCATCCGCGGCCAACGCCCGCTGCGCGAAGTGATGTACGACACCCGTCATGGTACCCTGCTCGCCCAGCCCGGCAGCCCCAGCCTAGGTCTGGCCCTGAACTTGCCGCAGCCCAAGGGTGATCGCAGCCTGGATGCGTTGTTCGACCTGACCCGAGCGCAAACCGTGGAACGCGCGTTCGACAGCACCCGCGAGGTCGCGGCGGTGGCGCTCAACTTCGTGTTCGCCGAACCTGAGCATATTGGCTGGCAGGTCAGCGGCCGCTACCCGAACCGCCGTGAGGGCCAGGGCCTGCTGCCATCCCCGGGATGGGAGGGTCGCTACGACTGGGACGGTTACGCCGACCCGATGCTGCACCCCTACGACCAGGACCCACCGAGCGGCTGGATCGCCCATGCCAACCAGCGCAGCTTGCCGCGCGGCTACGGCATGCAGTTGTCCAACACCTGGTATTACCCCGAACGCGCCGAGCGCCTTGGCGAGCTGGCCGGCAATGGCCGTCACGACAGCCGTAGCCTGATGGCCCTGCAGAACGACCAGCAGACGCTGCTGGCCGACAAGCTCAAGCAGATGTTCGACGCCCCAGGCATGGCCCAACCGCTCAAGCAAGCGATCGACGCCCTGCCTGCCGCCCAGCGCGACAAGGCCCGCGACGCGCTGGCCCGCCTCAAAGCGTTCGATGGTCGCCTGAGCCCGGTCTCAGCGGATGCCGCGCTGTATGAACTGTTCCTCCAGGAAGTGGCGCGCCAGACCTTCCTCGACGACCTCGGTCCGCAATCCAGCACTGCCTGGCAGGCGTTCGTCAGCAATGCGCGCCTGTCCTACTCGGCCCAGGCCGACCACCTGCTTGGCCGCGAAGACAGCCCGTTCTGGGATGATCGCAGCACGGCGCAAAAAGAAGACAAACCGGCCATTTTGGCCCGCAGCCTGGCCGCTGCCGTGGATGCCGGCAATGCCCAGCTGGGTGCCGACCGCCGCGCCTGGCAATGGGGCAAATTGCACCAATACCGTTGGCCTGCCCCTGCGTACCACGGCCTGGGCGATGCGCTGAGCCGTTCGCCCCAGGCGGCCGGCGGTGACTTCAGCACCGTGGCCCTGACGCCCTATGCGTGGGGCAGCGATTTCGACACGCACCTGCCGGCCTCGGCGCGCATGGTCGTCGACTTCGGCCAGGCAGAACCCCTACAGGTACTGACCAGTACTGGGCAATCCGGTAACCCGGCCAGCGCCCATTACAGCGACGGGCTCGATGCCTGGTTCAAGGGCCGGTTCATGAGCCTGCCACTCCAGCCGCAGCATTTTGCCCGGGCCTATGGCAACCAGCGGCTGACCCTGGTACCCGGACGATAGGTCCGGTTTCCATCTGCATCCCTGCCGCCTCGCTGCTTAGCATCCCTTCTTGCCGCGCTCGTTCACACCGCGAGTGCGGTCAACCCATCAAAGAAGGATGTTCAGCATGAGCAAAGAAACCCTGACGATCGAAGTGTCCTGGCCTGCATCGCTGGCCGTACCGGAGGGCAGCACCATTGATCTTCAGCTGTGGGCCGGCAACGAGCAAGCAGGCTACAGCATGATCGACGGCGAGTTCTCGACGCCAGCGACCACGTCGCCAGTTACGCTTGAAATCTCTTACGACAGCCAAGACCTGCAGAGCCAGGACGGCACCACCACTTGGGAATACTTCCATACCTCCCCAAGGCTGGTGCAGGGTGGCTTCATCAAGAACATTGCCCACGCCGAAAAAATCAGCGTGGCGCAGACCAAAGGCGCGGCCTGGAAAATGGCGCTGCGCTGAATAGCCCCGCAGCCAGCCCTGCGCTGCAGGGTTGGCTACCAACACCACCCGAACTTCCACGCCACGCTGATGCTCTGAGCCTGTAAGCCCTTTTGCCAGGCATCACCATGGACCTCGTCATCGCCCGCCCCGAAGGCCTGTACTGCCCGCCCGGTGATTTCTACATCGACCCTTGGCGGCCGGTGGAGCGCGCCATCATCACCCACGGCCATGGCGATCATGCCCGTCGTGGCAATACGCATTACCTGACCGCCGCCCCTGGGGCCGGCATCCTGCGCAGCCGCCTGGGCCAGGATATCGACCTGCAGGCCCTGCCCTACGGCGAGCGTATCCGCCACCACGGCGTCACCCTGAGCTTGCACCCGGCCGGGCACGTGCTGGGCTCGGCACAGGTACGCCTGGAACATGACGGCGAAGTCTGGGTTGCCTCCGGGGACTACAAAGTCGAGCCGGATGCTACCTGTGCGCCGTTCGAGCCGGTGCGCTGCCACACCTTCATCACCGAGTCGACCTTCGGCCTGCCCATCTACCGCTGGCCCAGCCAGGCAGAGGTATTTGCGGGGGTGAATGATTGGTGGCGGGCCAATCGCGACCAAGGCAAGGCCAGCGTGTTGTTCTGCTATGCCTTCGGCAAGGCCCAGCGAATACTGCATGGCCTGGATCCGAGCATCGGGCCGATCCTGGTACATGGCGCAGTAGAGCCATTGAACCAGGTATACCGAGAGGGCGGTGTACACCTGCCACAGACCCTCTATGCCGGTGATGTTCCCCGTAATGACCCGCTCATGCGCCAGGCCATCGTCTTGGCGCCCCCTTCTGCCGCCGGCAGCAGTTGGATGCGTCGCTTCGGTGATTACAGCGACGCCTTCGCCAGTGGCTGGATGCTGCTGCGCGGCACGCGACGCCGGCGCGGCGTAGACCGCGGTTTCGTACTTTCCGACCATGCAGACTGGCCGGGGCTGCTATGGGCCATCGAACAGACAGGGGCCGAGCGCGTCATGGTCACCCATGGTTCGGTCAACGTGCTGGTGCGCTACCTCAGTGAGCGGGGCCTGGACGCGCGAGCGTTCGTTACCGAGTACGGTGAAGAGGATGACACGCCAGCCACGGAAACCGAGGCATGAAGGCCTTTGCCCAGCTGTACCTGCGCCTGGATGCCACGACCTCCAGCAATGCCAAGCTGCAAGCATTGCGCGAGTACTTTGCCGCAGCGCCCGCCGAGGATGCCGCCTGGGCTGTGTATTTTCTTTCCGGTGGCCGGCCACGGCAGTTGGTCCCCACCCGGGTGCTGCGCGAACTGGCAACGGCATTGGCTGGGCTGCCGGGCTGGTTATTCGAAGAAAGCTACCAGGCCGTGGGCGACCTGGCGGAGACCATCTCTTTGTTGCTGCCTGAAAACCAGCAAGGGAGCGACAGCGGGCTGGCCTACTGGGTCGAAGCCCATCTGCTGCCATTGCGTGGGCTGCCCGCCGAAGAGGTCCAACAGCGCCTACCGCCACTGTGGGCACAGTTGGATCGCCCCAGCCTGATGCTGTGCCTGAAGCTGATCACCGGCAGCTTTCGCGTGGGCGTATCCAAGCTGCTGGTCACCCGGGCACTGGCGCAACTGGCCGGGCTGGATGCCAAACGCATAGCGCAGCGCCTGGTCGGCTATACCGACATCAGCCATCGCCCCACAGCCAACAGTTACCACAAGTTGGTCGCCGCTGAATCGGCCGATGAACATAGCCAACGGGGTGGCCAACCTTACCCGTTCTTCCTGGCCCATGCCCTGCAGGCCCCGATCGAACAGTTCGACGCCCTGCTCGGCCCGCCCAGCGCCTGGCAGATCGAATGGAAGTGGAATGGCATCCGCGCCCAAGTGGTCAAGCGCGACGGCCATGTATGGGTATGGTCACGCGGCGAAGAACTGGTCACCGAGCGCTTCCCGGAGCTGCACAGCCTGGCGCAGAACCTTCCCGACGGCGTTGTGCTCGACGGTGAGATCCTGGTCTGGAAGCCTGACGCCAGCGGCGACCAGGCACTGGCCGTGCAACCGTTTGCACTGCTGCAGCAGCGCATTGGCCGCAAGACGCTGGGCAAGAAGCTGCTCGCCGATGCTCCGGTGGTACTGCAAGCCTACGATTTGCTGGAGTGGCAAGGCGAAGACTGGCGAAACCGCCCCCAACATGAGCGCCGCCAGCAATTGCAGCGTCTGGTCGACGCCTACCCCTTGGCCCCGGTACTGCTTTCGCCTCTGCTCGAAGGGGCGGACTGGCACGCGCTTGCCATCCAGCGCGAACGATCGCGCAGCCTGGGCGTCGAGGGCCTGATGCTCAAGCAGCGCGATGCGCTGTACGGGGTGGGCCGGACCAAGGATATAGGGGTGTGGTGGAAGTGGAAGATCGACCCGCTCAGCGTGGATGCCGTGCTGATCTATGCCCAGCGCGGCCACGGCCGACGCGCCAGCCTTTACAGTGACTACACCTTCGCGGTGTGGAACGCGCCACCCGGCGACCCTGAGCGTGCCCTGGTACCTTTTGCCAAGGCCTATTCGGGCCTGAGCGATGAAGAAATGCGCAAGGTCGATGCAATCATTCGCAAGACCACGGTGGAGACCTTCGGGCCGGTGCGCAGCGTCAAGCCAACGCTGGTGTTCGAACTGGGGTTCGAAGGCATCGCCCTGTCTAAACGGCACAAGAGCGGGATAGCCGTGCGTTTTCCGCGCATGCTGCGCTGGCGCCTGGATAAACCTGTAGAGGAGGCCGATGACCTGGCGACCCTGCAAGCGCTGCTGGCCTGAAGAAGCCAACACGGTGAAGCATACTGGCTAAAATTATGCTTCTATCTTTGTGCCGACCCGTGTCGCAGACCGTTTTCGCCACGCAGCCAGGACCACCATGCACCATTCGACACACGACCTGCTCTCGCCCGTACCGGGCATCATTCGCCAACTCCACAGCTTCCACTTCGGCCCCCGCGGTGGCGCCAAGGTGTACATACAGGCCTCGCTGCATGCCGATGAGTTACCCGGCATGCTGGTGGCCTGGCACCTCAAGCGTCGCCTGACCGAACTGGAGCAGCAAGGGCGCCTGCGCCGCGAAATCGTCCTGGTGCCGGTGGCCAACCCGGTAGGCCTGGAGCAAGTGATGCTGGACGCACCACTGGGTCGTTTCGAATTACAGAGCGGCGAGAACTTCAACCGCAACTTCGTCGACCTTTCCGACGCCATCGGCGACCAGGTGGAGGGCCACCTGACCCAGGATGCCGACCACAACCGTACCTTGATTCGCGAGTACCTGCGCCGAGGCCTGGACGCACATCCGGCACACACACCGCTGCAGTCCCAGCGCCTGACCCTGCAGCGGCTGGCCTGCGATGCCGACCTGATTCTGGACCTGCACTGCGACTTCGAGGCGGTAGAGCACCTCTACACCACCCCGGAAGCCTGGCCTCAAGTAGAGCCGCTGGCCCGCTACCTGGGTGCCCAGGCCAGCTTGCTGGCCACCGATTCCGGCGGGCAGTCGTTCGACGAATGCTTCAGCCTGGTCTGGTGGCAGTTGCAGCAACGCTTCGGCAAGCGTTTCCCGATCCCATTGGGTAGCGTGTCGGTAACGGTCGAGTTGCGTGGCCAGGCCGATGTCAGCCATGACTTGGCCAGCCATGACTGCCAGGCGATCCTTGATTACCTGATTCACGCCGAAGTCATCGAAAGCCCTGCAGCGCCCTTGCCCCCCCTGCCCCGCGCCGCGACGCCCCTGGCCGCCGTAGAGCCGATATCGGCTCCGCTCGGTGGGCTGCTGGTGTACCACGCCCGCCCCGGTCAGTACCTTGAGGCAGGGCAACTGGTCGCGGAGGTCATCGACCCGCTCAGCGACCGGGTGACGGCCGTGCGCAACCGCCAGCCTGGCCTGCTGTATGCCCGCAGCGTTCGGCGCATGGCCACGACGGGCATGGTCATCGCCCATGTCGCCGGTGAACAGGTGTGTCGCAGCGGTTACCTGCTGGCCAACTGACCCGGTAAAACCAAACCACCGGGCCGATGGTCAGTAGAAGCACAACCTTCGAAGGACCCGACGGCCCGATGCCAAGCCCTCCTGACATTGCCAATGCCTGGTTTCGCATGCGCAGCTGGACGCCCTTCGCCTTCCAGCGGCAAACCTGGGCGGCGGTCGAGCGTGGCGAGTCGGGGCTGCTGCATGCCAGTACCGGCGCCGGCAAGACCTACGCCCTGTGGCTGGCCGCACTGCGCGCCTTCGCCAAGCAGGGCGCAGGGCGGCAGCCGGCGCCATTGCAGGTCTTGTGGATTACCCCCATGCGCGCGCTGGCGGCCGATACCGCACGCGCCTTGCAAGCGCCGCTGGACGACCTTGGCCTGAACTGGAGTGTCGGCGTGCGCAGCGGCGACACCGGCAGCGCCGAGCGCGCCCGCCAGGCCCGGCGCCTGCCGAGTACATTGATCACCACCCCCGAGAGCCTGACCCTGCTATTGACGCGGGCCAAAGCCTGCGATGATTTCGCCAACCTGCGCATGGTCGTGGTGGATGAATGGCACGAACTGCTCGGCAACAAGCGCGGCGTACAGCTGCAATTGGCCCTCGCCCGTTTGCGTCGCTGGCAACCGCAACTGGTGACCTGGGGGCTGTCTGCCACCTTGGGCAACCTGCCGCATGCACTCGAGGTGCTGGTGCCCAACGGCGGCCGGCTGATAAAGGGCCGCCAGGACAAGCGCCTGGTAGTCGACACACTCCTGCCCGAGGCCATCGAACGCTTTCCCTGGGCAGGGCACATGGGGCTGAAGATGCTCGCTCAGGTCGCCCGGGAGCTCGACACCAGCGCCAGCAGCCTGGTATTCACCAACACCCGTGCCCAAGCCGAGCTGTGGTACCAGGCCCTGCTTGACGCCCGCCCCGACTGGGCTGGGCAAATTGCCCTGCACCACGCCTCGCTGGCCCGCGCAACCCGCGACTGGGTGGAACTGAGCCTCAAGCAGGGCACGCTCAAGGCCGTGATCTGCACCTCCAGCCTGGACCTGGGTGTGGACTTCTTGCCCGTGGAACGGGTGTTGCAAATTGGCTCGGCCAAGGGCGTCGCCCGCCTGATGCAACGGGCTGGGCGCTCCGGGCACGCGCCGGGGCGCCAGTCACGGGTCACCCTGGTGCCGACGCACAGCCTGGAGCTGGTCGAGGCCGCAGCCGCACGCAGTGCAATTGCGGCAGGCCATATCGAGGCCCGACGCTCCCCGCGGCTGTGCATGGATGTGCTGGTTCAGCACTTGGTCAGCATGGCGCTGGGCTGCGGCTTTCGCCCCGCTGAGCTACTCACCGAGGTACGCAGCACCTGGGCCTTCGGCGATTTACGCGACAGCCAGTGGCAGTGGGCATTGGATTTTGTCTGCCACGGCGGCAGCTCGCTCGGCGCCTACCCCGATTACCAGCGCGTCGAGGCCCACAGCGATGGTATCTGGCGTGTCGTCAGTGAGCGGCTGGCGCGGCGACACCGCATGGGCATCGGCACCATCGTCAGCGACGCCAGCCTGCAGCTCAAGTATTGGAGCAAAGGCGGCGGTGGCAAGCATCTGGGAAGTGTCGAGGAAGCCTTCATCGCCCGCCTGCGCCCGGGCGATACCCTGGTGTTCGCCGGGCGGATACTCGAGCTTGTCAGGGTGGAAAACATGACCGCCTATGTACGCCGCAGCACTGCCCGCAAAGCCGCCGTAGCGCGCTGGAATGGCGGGCGCATGCCGCTGTCCAGCGAGCTGGCCGATGCCCTGGTGGAAAAACTCGACGCCGCAGCCCACGGCCATTTCGACGACCCTGAAATGCGCACGGTGCGGCCCTTGCTCGCACTCCAAGGGCAATGGTCGGCCTTGCCCACCACGCAAACGCTGCTGGCCGAAACCCTTGCCACACGCCAAGGCTGGCACCTGTTCGTCTACCCGTTCGCCGGCCGCATGGCCAACCTTGGCCTGGCCAACCTGATTGCCTGGCGGGTCAGCCGCAACCAGCCGCTTTCGGTATCCATTGCCGTCAGCGACTACGGCTTCGAACTGCTTAGCCCAGCCCCTGTGGACTGGGCGAGCCACCTGCCCGCAGCGCTGTCCACAGAGCACCTGCTGGACGATGTACTGGCCAGCCTGAACGCTAGTGAAATGGCCTTGCGGCGCTTTCGCGAAATCGCCCAGATCTCCGGGCTGGTGTTCGGCGGGTACCCTGGCGCGCAGAAAAGCACCCGGCAGATCCAGGCTTCCAGCGGGCTGTTCTACGAGGTATTTCGCAAACATGATGCCGATAACCTGCTGCTTGGCCAGGCGCGCGATGAGGTACTGCGTGAGGAACTGGAGATCGAACGCTTGCAAGATCAATTGGCGAAAATGAGCAAGCTGCGCCTGGATGTGCGTGAGCTTCGACGGCCCGGGCCCTTGGCTTTCACGCTACTGGTCGAAGGTATGCGTGAGACCCTGAGCACAGAAAAGCTGGCCGATCGCATTGCGCGCATGGTGGCGGACCTCGAAAAAGCCGCAGGCACGAAAGCATGAGCAAGCACCTGACCATCGAGCATTGCGGGCAAACGCTGTGGCTGATGCCAGACCGCGCGCTCTATTGGCCGGCACGCCGCGCATTGCTGGTCGCGGACGTGCATATCGGCAAAGCCGCCAGCTACCGCGCGCTGCATCAACCCGTGCCGCGCGGCACCACCGAAACCACACTCAAGCGCCTGGACGCGCTGCTGGCAGCCTGTGACTGCGAGCAGTTGATCATTCTTGGCGACTTCTTGCATGCCCGAACTGCCCAGGCGCCTGCCACCATGGCGCAGATGAAGGCTTGGCGAGAACAGCACAGTGGTTTGCGCATCGTGCTGGTACGCGGTAACCACGACCGCCATGCCGGTGATCCTCCAGCCGACCTGAATATCGAGGTAGCAGAAGAACCTTGGCTGCTGGCACCGTTCGCGCTTCAGCACGAACCGGTCGCCCACCCCGAACACCCCGTGCTGTGCGGCCATGTGCACCCGGTATTCGTCCTGCGCGGCCGCGCTCGCCAGCGGCTCAGGCTGCCCTGCTTCCTGATGGACCAGCAGGTCAGCCTGTTACCGGCGTTCGGCGAGTTCACCGGGGGATGGAATGTCGAACCCAGGCAAGAGAGCCGTATCTATCTTGCGGGCACAGACCAGGTCTGGGCCCTGCAACGGTGATGTCATCGAGGGTTCATGCCACCGGCGCAGGCGGAGGTTCGTCGGGCAGGGTTGGCTCACCCGGCTCCATCGGCGGGGTGTCGCCAGGTTGAGCCGGTTGCGGGGTATCCGGGTCGGGCTGACCTGGTACTCCGCCCAGATGCATGGGAGCCGGGTGGGCCAGCAGGGACCACGCCAGCAAGCCGATCTGGTTGGGCTGCAGGACAGCCAGCTTCGCACTGATTGCGGGATCGAGTTTCATGGGCAACTCCTGACAAGGGCCGCCACGCTTCATGCATGGCGGCACTGTTCACTAGCTTGGAGTGCCCGAGCGAAAACTAATTCCCCGCGCTCGTCGGCTCAGGTGCGTGGCAGGGTGACGCCGCGCTGGCCCTGGTACTTGCCACCACGGTCTTTGTACGACACTTCGCATTCTTCATCGGATTCGAGGAAGAGCATCTGCGCCACGCCTTCGTTGGCGTAGATCTTGGCCGGCAAGGTGGTGGTGTTGGAGAACTCCAGCGTCACGTGGCCTTCCCACTCTGGCTCGAGCGGGGTGACGTTGACGATGATGCCGCAGCGGGCGTAGGTGCTCTTGCCCAGACAGATGGTCAGGACATTGCGCGGAATGCGGAAGTATTCGACGGTGCGGGCCAGGGCAAAGGAGTTCGGCGGGATGATGCAGACATCGCTCTTGATGTCGACGAAGCTGCCGGCGTCGAAGTTTTTCGGGTCGACGGTGGCCGAGTTGATGTTGGTGAACACCTTGAATTCATCGGCGCAGCGCACGTCGTAACCGTAGCTGGAGACGCCGAACGAGATCACCCGGCTGTCGTGCTCGCCGCGCACCTGGCGCTCGACGAACGGCTCGATCATGCCGTGTTCCTGCGCCATGCGGCGAATCCACTTGTCCGATTTGATGCTCATGGCGGGGGTGTCCTGAGAGTTGCGAGGTGAAAAAACGAGAAGCGCATATTACCGGTCCCGGCGCTCAGGTTAAAGTTCCATACCGTATCCCGCGCCAGACGGGGCTTGCGGCCGCCGCCGATCCGAATTTCATCAAAGGCTGTTTTGGAGATTGGCAGGTCGTGGAAAGTGGGTTAAGGTGACGCCACTGTGCTGCACGTGACACCGAGAATCTCTAGTTTGATGCACGATCCTGATCGCACCATCGCTGAATTTTCTGCTCTCTTTGCACTCAGTCCCGGCCAGGGTTTTTCCTGACCGTTATCTACTTTGTCCAAGGAGACAGAAAAATGTCCAACCGTCAATCCGGTACCGTTAAGTGGTTCAACGATGAGAAAGGCTACGGCTTCATCACCCCTCAGTCGGGCGACGATCTGTTCGTACACTTCAAAGCCATCCAAGCTGACGGCTTCAAAACCCTGAAAGAAGGCCAGGCTGTTACTTTCGTCGCTACCCGCGGCCAGAAAGGCATGCAGGCTGAAGAAGTTCAAATCGCCTAAGTCGATTTAGCTTCCTAGCTTTCAAAAGAACCCGCCATCAGGCGGGTTTTTTTATGCCTTGGAAAAAGCGCTGCAGGCCATTGTGACCGCGGGTCAGTGCCGCCAAAGGGCTGCAAGGCAGCCCTGCCAAAACGGCGGCAGCACTGTACCGGGGTATCAATCTTCGCTGATGGTAATGCTCGGCATCGCGGGCGCAGCCGCTTCCTGCAATACGATCCGCGCCCCAACCTGGCGCGCCAGTTCCTGGTAAACCATGGCGATCTGGCTTTGTGGCTCGGCAATCGCAGTCGGCTTGCCGCTGTCGGCCTGCTCACGGATCAGCATCGACAAGGGCAGTGAAGCCAACAGTTCCACCCCATACTGCGCCGCCAGCTTCTCGCCGCCACCTTCACCGAACAGGTGCTCGGCATGGCCGCAATTGGAGCAGATGTGCACCGCCATGTTCTCGACCACGCCCAGCACCGGGATGTTGACCTTGCGGAACATCTCCACGCCTTTCTTCGCATCCAGCAGTGCCAGGTCCTGCGGCGTGGTAACGATCACCGAGCCTGCAACCGGAACCTTCTGCGCCAGCGTCAGCTGGATATCGCCGGTACCCGGCGGCATGTCGATCACCAGGTAATCGAGGTCATCCCAGGCAGTCTGGGTCACCAGTTGCAGCAGCGCACCAGAAACCATCGGGCCACGCCATACCATGGGTGTGTTGTCATCGGTGAGGAACGCCATCGACATGACTTCAACCCCATGCGCCTTGATCGGCACGAACCACTTCTGCTCGCGAATCTGCGGCCGCGTGCCTTCGGCGATACCGAACATCACACCCTGGCTGGGGCCGTAGATATCGGCGTCGAGGATGCCCACTCGTGCCCCTTCGCGGGCCAGGGCCAAGGCCAGGTTGGCGGCGGTGGTCGACTTGCCGACACCGCCCTTGCCCGAGGCCACGGCGACGATGTTCTTGACGTTGGCCATGGCCGGCACCTGGGCCTGAGCCTTGTGCGCGGCGACCACGCAGTCGATCGTTACCTGGGCCGAGCTGACACCGTCAAGGTTCTCGATCGCGGTCTGCAGCACCTGCGCCCAGCCATTTTTGAACAAACCGGCGGCATACCCCAGCTGCAGCTGCACAGCGACCTGCCCGCCCTGGATGTCGATGGCACGCACACAGCCGGCGCTGACCGGGTCCTGGTTCAGATAAGGGTCGGTGTACTGACGAAGCACGCCTTCGACGGCGGCACGGGTGACGGCACTCATGGAGGCTCCCATTGGCATACGATTAGTCGAACAGGCGCCTATCCTAACCCGTCAATCGTCAGCCGTTGCGCCCATGGGGTGAAATATATTCGCCAGCCCTTTATAGTGGCCGATCACCTTCAATTTACCCCGAGCCAGATAAGTAGCCGAGCCACCATGTCCGAGCCACGTCAGATTCTCGTCACCAGCGCCCTGCCCTATGCCAATGGGTCCATCCACCTTGGCCATATGCTCGAGTACATCCAGACGGATATGTGGGTTCGCTTCCAGAAATTGCGCGGCAACCAGTGCATCTATGTCTGTGCCGATGACGCCCACGGTTCGGCCATCATGCTGCGCGCCGAAAAGGAAGGCATCACGCCAGAGCAACTGATTGCCAACGTCCAGGCCGAGCACAGCACCGACTTTGCCGACTTCCTGGTGGATTTCGACAATTTCCACTCCACCCACAGCGAAGAAAACCGCGAACTGTCGAGCCTGATCTACTCGCGCTTGCGCGACGCCGGTCACATTGCCACCCGTTCGGTCACCCAGTACTTCGACCCTGAAAAGGGCATGTTCCTGGCCGACCGCTTCATCAAGGGCACCTGCCCCAAGTGCGCGGCCGAGGATCAGTACGGCGACAACTGTGAAAAATGCGGCGCCACGTACGCCCCGACCGAGCTGAAAAACCCCAAGTCGGCCATCTCCGGGGCCACCCCGGTACTGCGCGACTCGCAGCATTTCTTCTTCAAGCTGCCGGACTTCCAGGCCATGTTGCAGCAGTGGACCCGTAGCGGCACCCTGCAGGATGCGGTGGCCAACAAGCTCGCCGAATGGCTGGATGCCGGCCTGCAGGAATGGGATATCTCGCGTGATGCGCCGTACTTCGGCTTCGAGATCCCCGGCGAGCCTGGCAAATACTTCTATGTCTGGCTGGATGCGCCGATCGGCTACATGGCCAGCTTCAAGAACCTCTGCGCGCGCCGCCCGGAGCTGGATTTCGATGCGTTCTGGAACAAGGACTCCAAGGCCGAGCTGTACCACTTCATCGGCAAGGACATCGTCAACTTCCACGCCCTGTTCTGGCCTGCCATGCTCGAGGGCGCAGGCCTGCGCAAGCCGACAGCGGTCAACGTACACGGCTACCTGACCGTCAACGGCGCGAAGATGTCGAAATCGCGCGGCACCTTCATCAAGGCCCGCACCTACCTGGATCACTTGCAGCCCGAATACCTGCGCTACTACTACGCCGCCAAACTTGGGCGCGGCGTCGACGACCTGGACCTCAACCTTGAGGACTTCGTGCAGAAGGTCAACTCCGACCTGGTCGGCAAGGTGGTCAACATCGCCAGCCGCTGCGCAGGCTTCATCCACAAAGGCAACGACGGCGTGATGGTTGCCGGCGACGCTGCCCCGGAGCTGACCGAGGCCTTCCTGGCTGCTGCCCCGAGCATCGCCGACGCTTATGAAGCCCGCGACTTTGGCCGTGCCATGCGCGAAATCATGGCCCTGGCCGACCGCGCCAATGCATGGATCGCCGACAAAGCGCCCTGGTCGCTGGCCAAGCAGGAAGGCAAGCAGGACGAAGTGCAGGCGATCTGTGCCCAGGGCATCAACCTGTTCCGTCAGCTGGTGATCTTCCTCAAGCCGGTATTGCCGGTGCTGGCCGCCGACGCCGAGGCGTTCCTGAATGTCGCGCCGCTGGCCTGGGACGACCACCCGTCGCGCCTGGAAAACCACACGCTCAACCCGTTCAAACCCCTGATGAGCCGCATAGAACCTGCCAAGGTCGAAGCCATGATTGCCGCCAGCAAGGAAGACCTGCTGGCAGCCGAAGGCCAAGCCCAGGCGCCGGCCGGCAATGGCGAACTGGCCAAGGACCCGCTGTCGGCAGAGATCGAATTCGACACCTTCGCGGCCGTCGACCTGCGCGTGGCGCTGATCGTCAAGGCCGAAGCGGTGCCAGGTGCCGACAAGCTGCTGCAACTGACCCTGGACATCGGTGACGAACGCCGCAACGTGTTCTCGGGTATCAAGTCGGCTTACCCTGACCCATCCCTGCTCGAAGGCCGGCTGACCATGATGGTTGCCAACCTCAAGCCGCGGAAAATGCGCTTTGGCATCTCCGAAGGCATGGTCATGGCAGCGGGCCCTGGCGGTGAAGAAATCTACCTGCTCAGCCCTGACAGTGGCGCAAAACCAGGCCAGCGTATCAAGTAACCTCCCCCAAGCCCCGGTCTCACCGCCGGGGCTTTTTCATCCCCCTTGCGCTTCGCCGGACAGCGCAGGTGATTCACGGCTATCGTCATTTGAATGAACGACTATGTCCTGATGCTGATCAGTGCCGCACTGGTCAGCCACCTGTTTTTGCGACGACAGCCTGCCTCCCGGCTGCGGGTCCATGTATGCGGCCTGGCCTGCGCATTGTCGATCATGTTGGCAGTCACCGGCGGCCAATTACTCGAACACCTGATCGTGGCGCCCTGGCAACTGCAGCACCTGCGTCTGTTCCTGCTGCTGCCCTGGCAGGCACTACTGGCGTGGGGCATCCCCCAGACGCTTGCCAGGCTGCGGCCGCAATGGCCCACACAGGGCCTCGCGTGGCCGCTATTGGGGAATGCCGTGGTGCTGGGCATGGCACTGCAGGTAATAGGTGAACAGCGTGAATGGCAAGCCACGCTGAGCTGGGCTGTTCTGGCCGGGCTCGGCTTCTGGCTGGCCCTGGCGTTGTTTGACGACCTCAATCAGCGCAGCGAACACGCACAGGTGCCAGAGGCACTGCGCGGGCTACCCATCGCGCTGCTTGGCGCAGGTGTGATGGGCATGGCGCTCTCTGGCCTCAACGGGATGTTCACGCAATGAGCCCGACCCTGGCATCCCCTGACCCTCGCCTGCGCCATGCCATGGGCCTGGTCTTGTTGGCCTGTCTGCCTGGCCTGCTGGCTTCGCTCTGGCTACTGGGCTGGGGCCTGCTCTGGAGCCTGGCGCTGTGTGCAATCACCGCTGTTTGCTGCGAGGCGGTAGCGCTTGCGTTGCGCAACCAGCCGGTCACATCGGCGTTGAGTGACGGCAGCGCCCTGGTCACTGCAGTGCTGCTGGCCCTCGCCCTGCCCACCGGGGCGCCGTGGTGGTTGCCGATGCTTGCAGCGGGGATGGCCATAGGCCTGGGCAAGCAAGCGTTCGGCGGGGCCGGCCATAACGTGTTCAACCCGGCGATGGTTGGGTACGCCTTCGTGGTGCTGAGCTTTCCACTGCAGATGAACCACTGGCCAGCGCAAGCACCAGGCTTCAGCGCCAGCCTGCAGCTGGTCTTCGCCAACGGCGAGCAGATCGACGCGTGGGCCGGCCCCACGGCACTCGACGGCCTCAGGCACAACCGCAGCCTGACCATCGATGAGCTGTTTGCCAGCCACCCAGGCTTCGGCAACGTTGGCGGCCATGGCAGCGAATGGGTCAATCTGGCGTTCTTGTTGGGTGGGCTGTTTCTGTTGCAGCGCAAGGTATTCAGTTGGCATGCGCCAGTGGGTTTGCTGGCCGGATTGTCTCTATTCAGCCTGCTGGCCTGGAATGGCTCCGGCTCGGACTCGAACGGCTCACCGCTGCTGCACCTGCTCAGCGGTTCGACCATGCTGGCAGCGTTTTTCATTGCCACGGAACCTGTTTCCGGCCCGAAGACCGAGCTCGCCAGACTGCTGTTCGGGATATGCGCCGGGGCACTGATCTACCTGATCAGGACTTGGGGTAGTTACCCCGATGGTACCGCGTTCGCCATCCTGCTGATGAACCTTGCGGTACCCTCCCTGGACCGCCTGGCCTCAAGGTATCGGCAGGTGAGGCCATGAGGCGACCCGTGCGCAGTGTATTGATACTGCTGGTAGTGGCCGGCCTGGCACTGGCGAGCACGCTGGCCTGGCAGCGCTGGACCCGCGCGCCCATCGCCGAGGCCGAGAAACAATTTTACGCACGCAGGTTCCTCTCGGTGCTGGCACCGCAGAGCTATGACAACCAGCCACTGAGCAACGCGGTGTCACTCCCGGCAGACCAACCGCCGCATAGCCGCATAATGGCCGCCTACCGCGCCGAACGCGGCACGACCCCCGTGGCCGTCGTACTGATTAGCCAGGTCCAGGGTTACGCCGCCCCCATTCGGTTGACCATTGCCATAAGCGCGCAAGGCCGACTGATAGGCACGCAAGTCATCGAACAGCAGGAAAGCCCTGGGCTGGGAGGACGCATCAACGATCCCCAGGTGAACTGGCTGGGGCAGTTCGCCAACCGTCGCCTGGAGGATCGTTGGGCAATCAAGCGTGACCAGGGTGATTTCGACCAACTGGCCGGCGCAACGGTCACTTCGCGTGCGGTGATCCAGGCACAGCAGGATGCCCTGCGCTACTTCGACCAACATCGCGCACGTCTACTCGGAACGCTCAACCATGACTAGGTACTGGCTGCTGGTAGCCGGCCTTGCGCCTGTCCTCGGCGCTACACGTACGCTCCCTCAAGCCGCCGTCATCGGCGCCAGCATGCTGGTGCTTACGGTGCTGCACCAGGCCTTGCTGGCCGTTGTGCGCCCCAGGCTCGAAGGTCGCCTGTACACACTGGCAAGCCTGCTACTGCTAGCGGCCCTCGCCAGCTGCCTGCAGATGGCATTGCGAGCCTGGGCATTACCGCTTGCGCTGGCGATGGGTTACTTCCCGGCGCTGATTTGCCTGCAGTGCCTGGTTACGGACCACCTGTTGGTAGAGAAGGACCGGTGGCGTCAACTTTGCCTACAGATGGTCGGCCTGATGGGCCTGTGCCTGTTGCTCGGCGTTATCCGCCAATGGCTGACCGAGGGGCTGGGCATTGCGTCGGCCAGCCTGGCGCCCGGCGCACTGATACTGCTCGGTGTGCTGCTGGCCTTGTACAATCGTCTACGCCCGGGCCCCGCCCTCTCACGTCGTCAAGGAAAGCGTTGACCCCATGAATGCCGCAAAACGCCTGGAGATCTTTCGCAGGCTGCACGAAGACAATCCCGACCCCAAGACAGAGCTGGCTTACACCACGCCTTTCGAACTACTCGTGGCCGTGACACTGTCGGCACAGTCCACCGATGTCGGGGTCAACAAGGCCACCGCCCGCCTGTTCCCGGTCGCCAATACGCCCCACGCCATCTACGCACTCGGGGTCGAAGGCCTGAGCGAGTACATCAAGACCATCGGGCTGTATAACAGCAAGGCCAGGAATGTGATCGAAGCCTGTCGCTTGCTGATCGAACGGCATGGGGGCGAAGTTCCGCAAAACCGGGAGGCGCTGGAGGCGCTACCCGGTGTTGGCCGCAAGACCGCCAACGTGGTGCTCAATACCGCCTTCCGCCAGCCCACCATGGCGGTCGACACGCATATTTTCAGGGTCAGCAACCGCACCGGTATCGCACCGGGCAAGACCGTACTGGACGTCGAGAAAAAACTGCTCAAGTTCGTGCCCAAGGATTACCTGCTCGATGCCCATCACTGGCTCATCTTGCATGGGCGCTACGTGTGCCAGGCGCGCAAGCCACGCTGCGGCAGTTGCCGGATCGAGGACCTGTGCGAGTTCAAGCAGAAGACGTCTGACGATTGATTCGATAGCGAATTCATGCACGTCCCGATTGAAAAAATCTTTTTTACCAAACTTCGCTTTCTCGCTATAAGGACGGCCAATGGCCCCTTGGCTTGGAGCGACTCATGAGTAACGATAAAGACGAACTGTCGATCGAAGAAGACTTTGCCACCGCTGAAGACGACGCCGAACCTCTGGTTGAAACCGCAAAGACCAACCTGAGCAAGCGTCGTACTATCGACAACCTTCTGGAAGAGCGGCGCCTGCAACGGCAACTCGCCGATTTCGACTACGACCTGTAACCACAGGCGAGAAAGCCTCCTTCAAGGAGGCTGCCTGTACCCAGGGTCACGTCAGGCCATGGCGCCGGGCCAATTCGATCAAGTCCACCAGCGAGTGAGCATTGAGCTTGAGCAGCAGACGGGTCTTGTAGGTACTGACCGTCTTGTTGCTGAGGAACATGCTGTCGGCTATCTCCTTGTTGGACCTGCCCCGCGCCAGTTGCTGCAGCACCATCATCTCCCGCGCCGACAGGCGATCGACCATCTCCGTCTCGCTGCCCCCCCAACCCGGCCGCGCGACTTGTGCAATGCCTGGTTGGGAAAATAGCTGTAACCAGACAGCACAGCCTTGATCGCACTGAGCAGTTCGGTGAGTTCCTGTTGCTTGCACACGTAGCCTGAAGCCCCGGCCTGCATACAACGCATCGAGAAATGCCCGGGGGCCTGCGAGGTAAGCACCAGCACCCGGCTGCCCGGGCTTGCCGAAGCCATGCGGGCAATGACTTCCAGCCCATCGAGCTTGGGAATGCCGATATCCAGTACCACGATATCGGGCAGGTACTCCCGGGTTAGCTGCAAAGCTGCCACGCCGTTGTCGGTTTCCGCGACCACATCGTATCCATGCCGCTCCATCAGCATTCGCACTGCCAAGCGTATGACAGGATGATCATCCACGATAAGGACTTTATTCATGCGATATCCATTCATTCATTATTTGCTTTGACTACACACCACCATAACCGAGCAGCAAGCATTATGGCGCGCCTATTTCCTTCGCAAACACATGAATAGATGAGCCTTACGTCGGTTTAGGAATTTTCCTACAACGCACAACTAATCATCCAATATAAATACCTGTCTAGACGCAAAAGCGCATGACCACTCTGTTAAAACAGAAGTAAAGCCTGCATTACCCAACAATCAAACCCGCCGCAAAACAAAAACCGTTTCAGATATTTCGAAACACCGGGATCCATTTCACTTTCCGGAAACGGTGCATAATTTGGTTGAGCGGCTCGGTAAGGTATTGATTGAAAAAACGCAGGAGGCCACTATCATGGCTGAAAACCAACCCACCGCCCCCATGACGATCATCGCCATCTTTGCAGGCATCATCGAGGCCTCTGCACTGGCGACACTTCCGTTTCTCAGCGAAAAAAGCCAGAGCCTCTATACCTGGTTTCTAGTGGGCTTTCCGTTCTTTCTGACCGGGCTGTTTTTCCTGACGCTGAACTTCAACTATAAATCACTGTACAAACCCGAAAGCACTTCCGCTGACGAGGCAACCAGTGCGCCGCAGCCAACGACGACTGTTTTACCTGTTATCCCCTCCTCGGCCAGTTCCGTGCAGAACGCTCGACAACCCTCACTCGAAGCGGAGCCTGTAACTGTCATGCTGTCAGGCCCTGATGCGCAAAGAATGATCGAGCAACATGTGCTGAGGACGCTTGCACAACCTCACGTCAATTCAGGCACCTGGGTTTACTGCAACCTGGATAAGCAACAATGTTTTCGCGTGTCGGTCTGTGAGTTGCCGGAAAACGCGGCACACCTGAAGAATTGATCGGCCCACGGCCTTGCACGCCAGGTAAAACCTATTCGTGCATACAAAAACCCCGGCCGAGCCAGATGCCTGGCAGTTGAGCGAGAGGGGGCTGCTTTGCAGCCCGATGACGCTAACTGACTGGCATTAGCCCGAAACCGGGGTTCATGCAACAACAATGAGGCTTAGAGCAACGCGCGGCCCTTGTTGGCAGCGATACGCATGCGCAGTGCATTGAGCTTGATGAAGCCCGCAGCATCAGCCTGGTTGTACGCGCCACCATCTTCTTCGAAGGTCGCGATGTTGGCATCGAACAGCGAGTCGTCCGACTTGCGGCCGACCACGGTGACATTGCCTTTGTACAGCTTCAGGCGCACGACACCGTTCACGTTGACCTGCGAAGCGTCGATCATCTGCTGAAGCATCAGACGCTCCGGGCTCCACCAGTAGCCGGTGTAGATCAGGCTGGCGTACTTGGGCATCAGCTCGTCTTTCAGGTGTGCGACTTCGCGGTCGAGGGTGATCGACTCGATGGCACGGTGAGCCTTGAGCATGATGGTGCCGCCCGGGGTCTCGTAGCAGCCGCGCGACTTCATGCCCACGTAACGGTTTTCGACGATGTCCAGACGGCCGATACCGTTGGCACCGCCAATGCGGTTCAGGTCGGCCAGGACAGTGGCCGGGGTCTTCTCGACGCCATCGATGGCGACGATGTCACCATTGCGGTAGGTCAGCTCGAGGTAGGTCGCCTGGTCCGGCGCGTTCTCTGGCGAGACGCTCCAGCGCCACATGTCTTCTTCGTGCTCGGTCCAGGTATCTTCCAGCACACCGCCTTCGTAGGAGATATGCAGCAGGTTGGCATCCATCGAGTACGGGGACTTCTTCTTGCCGTGGCGCTCGATCGGGATGCCGTGCTTCTCGGCGTAGTCCATCAGCTTCTCGCGCGACAGCAGGTCCCACTCACGCCATGGGGCGATGACCTTGACGCCCGGCTTGAGTGCATAGGCCCCCAGCTCGAAACGCACCTGGTCGTTACCTTTGCCGGTAGCGCCGTGGGAAATGGCATCAGCGCCGGTTTCGTTGGCGATTTCGATCAGGCGCTTGGCGATCAGCGGACGGGCGATGGAAGTACCCAGCAGGTACTCGCCTTCGTAGACGGTGTTGGCGCGGAACATCGGGAAGACGAAGTCGCGCACGAATTCTTCGCGCAGGTCGTCGATATAGATCTCTTTGACGCCCATTGCCTGAGCTTTGGCGCGAGCCGGCTCGACTTCTTCGCCCTGACCCAGGTCAGCGGTGAACGTCACCACTTCGCAGTCGTAGGTATCCTGCAGCCACTTGAGAATCACCGAAGTATCAAGGCCGCCGGAATACGCCAGTACGACCTTTTTTACGTCCGCCATGCCATCACTCCACGGGGTTGTACGGAAAGGGGTCGATTCTACCGGCGTTGCGGATAAATTTACAGTGGCGCGACAGCTTCTGACGACAAAGCGACAGGAACTGTCGACGGGGCGACGCCCTGCAGCGTCAGGACGGTTTCGCGGCGGGCGGGGCAGCAGTAGCGCTGGCCGGGGCTGGCGCAGGCGCGGTCGCGGGTGCGGTTGCCGGGGCCGGTTGCAGGGCAGGTTGGGCGGCCGGCTTTTCTACCGGCGCGACACGATCCAGCTCGATATTGACGCGCCGGTTGCGTGCGCGGTTTGCGGCGCTGTTGTTCTTCACCAGGGGGTAACGTTCGCCATGGAAGCGCACGGTGATCTGCTCCTCCGGCACCCCATGGGCTTTGAAGTAATCAGCAACCGCCAGCGCACGGCGCCGCGAGGTATCACGGTTGGTCAAGCGATTACCGCTGTTGTCCGAGTGGCCATTGAGCTCGATATGGTTGACCGTCGGATCGGCCTTCAAATACGCCAGGACCACATCCAGTCGCGCGCGCGCCGCCGCATCCAGGTCGATGCCCCCCCCAGGGAACCCCACCTGCGTCTGGCGCACCTGGTCATAGTTCATTGCCAGCATCTTGCCGGCACAGGCCTGGTAATCACTCCACGCTTTGGCAAAACTGACCGGCAGCACACGCACTTCGATTGGCCGCCCCGCCTCCCCGGCGTAGCTTCGCACCACCGTGCTGCGGCCATCGAGCAGCCCGTTGATCAAGCGGCTGGCCTGGCCTTGGGATGAACTGAACAGCACGCCAGTACGCGCTAGCCGCACCGCCCCCAGGTTGATATCGCCACGGCCCGGCTGCCAGGGAGCCGCAGCCGCCAGCAGCGTAGCGGAACCTGCGCCCAGCACAGTACTGCCGGAGCGCAGCTGGAACACTGGCTGCTCACCGGCCCGGCGCACGAACTCACCACTGCCGAAACCATCGATCGGCTGAATCAGGCGGCACTCGAACTGATCACCCTCGACTTTCCAGGCGATGTTTTCCATGCGGGTCTGGAAGGTCAAAGCGCCGGCCGGCAGGCTGGCGAACAGGGTCAACAGGGCTAGGTAACGCTGGCGCACGGGAGGCTCCACTAATTCTGACGGCTTACAGGCAGGCTATCGGACGCTCGCCGGAAAACTTGATAGCCGTGCTCGGGCGAGGGTTTTCCGGTAGCATTGGGGCCTGAGTTCGACCCGCCTGGAATCCCCAATGTCCGATCGCCTGACCCTCCTGCGTCCCGACGACTGGCACATCCATCTGCGCGATGGTGCCGTCCTGCCCCATACCGTTGGCGATGTGGCGCGTACTTTCGCCCGTGCCATCATCATGCCCAACCTGGTTCCACCGGTACGCAATGCCGACGAAGCCGGGGCCTACCGTGAGCGCATCCTCAATGCCCGCCCGGCCGGCAGCCGCTTCGAGCCGTTGATGGTGCTGTACCTCACCGACCGCACCAGCCCCGAGGACATCCGCGCGGCCAAGGCCAGCGGCATCGTGTACGCCGCCAAGCTGTACCCGGCCGGCGCCACCACCAACTCCGATTCCGGCGTGACCAGCATCGACAATATCTTCCCGGCCATCGAAGCGCTGGCTGAGGTCGGCATGCCGTTGCTGGTGCATGGTGAAGTGACCCGCAGCGAGATCGACGTGTTCGACCGCGAGAAACGCTTCATCGACGAACACATGCGTCGCCTGGTCGAGCGCTTCCCCACGCTGAAAGTGGTGTTCGAGCACATCACCACGGCCGATGCAGCGCAATTCGTCACCGAGGCGCCTGCCAACGTCGGGGCGACCATCACCGCACAGCATCTGTTGTACAACCGCAACCACATGCTGGTCGGCGGCATTCGACCGCACTTCTACTGCCTGCCGATCCTCAAGCGCAACACCCACCAGGTGGCGCTGCTGGACGCGGCTACCAGTGGCAACCCGAAGTTCTTCCTCGGCACTGACTCGGCACCCCACGCCCGCCACGCCAAGGAAGCTGCCTGTGGTTGTGCCGGTTGCTACACCGCCTATGCGGCCATCGAGATGTACGCCGAAGCTTTCGAACAGCGTCATGCGCTGGACAAGCTGGAAGGTTTCGCCAGCCTGCATGGCCCGGCCTTCTATGGCCTGCCAGCGAATACCGACACCATTACCCTGGTCCGTGAAGAATGGACGGCCCCGGACAGCCTGCCGTTTGGCGATCAGACGGTGATCCCGCTGCGCGCCGGTGAAAAACTGCGTTGGCGCCTGCTGGAGGACAACGCGTGAGCGAAGACCTCTACGAAGACGACCAGGACGGGCAAGCCGGCAGCGGCTCGCGCCACCCGATGGCCGAGCGCTTCCGCGGCTATTTGCCAGTAGTGGTGGATGTGGAGACTGGCGGTTTCAACAGCGCCACCGATGCCCTGCTGGAAATCGCTGCGGTAACCATCGGTATGGACGAGAAAGGTTTCCTGTTCCCGGAGCACACCTACTTCTACCGTGTGGAGCCGTTCGAGGGGGCCAATATCGAGGCTGCCGCGCTGGAGTTCACCGGTATCAAGCTGGACCACCCGCTGCGCATGGCGGTGAGCGAAGACAGCGCGCTGACCGACATCTTTCGCGGCGTGCGCAAGGCATTGAAGGCCAATGGCTGCAAGCGGGCGATCCTGGTCGGCCACAACAGCAGCTTCGACCTGGGTTTCCTCAATGCCGCGGTAGCGCGCAACGATCTGAAGCGCAACCCGTTCCACCCGTTCTCCAGCTTCGACACCGCCACCCTGGCTGGCCTGGCGTACGGCCAGACCGTGCTGGCAAGGGCCTGCCAGAGCGCTGACATCGACTTCGACGGCCGTGAGGCGCACTCGGCACGTTACGACACCGAGAAGACCGCCGAACTCTTCTGCGGCATCGTCAACCGCTGGAAAGAGATGGGCGGCTGGCGCGATTTCAACGATTGAGGTGCAGTTGCAAGCTGTAAGCTACAAGCTACAAGAAAAAGCCAAAGCAGTACGCGGATCGCTCTGGCTTTTGCTTGAAGCTTGAAGCTTGAAGCTTGCAGCTTGCAGCTTGCAGCTTGAAGCTTGAAGCTTGCAGCTTGCAGCTTGAAGCTTGCAGCTTGAAGCCAAAAAAAACCGGCCACGAAGGCCGGTTTTTTTTGGCGCTCAGCAATTACAGCTTGCCAGCGTTCTCGCTCAGGTATGCAGCGACGCCTTCTGGCGAAGCGTTCATGCCCTTGTCGCCTTTTTTCCAGTTGGCCGGGCAGACTTCGCCGTGCTCTTCGTGGAATTGCAGGGCATCGACCAGACGCAGCAGCTCGTCCATGTTACGGCCCAGTGGCAGGTCATTGATGATCTGCGAACGGACAACACCGTTGGTATCGATCAGGAAAGCGCCACGGAAAGCCACGCCGCCTTCGGACTCAACGTCGTAGGCCTTGCAGATTTCGTGGGTCATGTCGGCTGCCAGGGTGTACTTGACCTGGCCGATACCGCCATTGTTGACCGGGGTGTTACGCCAGGCATTGTGGGTGAAGTGCGAATCGATCGAAACGCCGATCACTTCAACGTTGCGGGCCTGGAAGTCCGGAATGCGGTTGTCCAGGGCAATCAGCTCGGACGGGCATACGAAGGTGAAGTCCAGTGGGTAGAAGAACACCAGGCCGTACTTGCCCTTGATGGCCGAGGCCAGGTTGAAGCTGTCGACGATTTCGCCATTGCCCAGTACAGCCGGGACGGTGAAGTCGGGGGCTTTTTTGCCAACGAGTACGCTCATTGTAATCTCCAGATGAGGGTGAAGAACCGTTTGCCAGGCCAAGGCGGGCTTGCCCGACATCCAACAAAGGCCGACCATCATACACGGCTTCCGCTGACAGGCCGAATCCAACCGCCGGTCGCTCAAGCACGGCACTTACAGAAAGTGTTTTGACAAGCATTCTCATTACCATTACTCTCCACCCATCGACTCAACCAGCGATGGTCCGACTTTATGTATGTGTGTCTTTGTGTCGGCGTGACCGACGGACAGATCCGCGATGCGATCTATGAAGGATGCTGCAGCTACAAGGACGTCAGAGCCGCGACCAATGTCGCCAGCCAATGTGGCAAATGCGCCTGCCTGGCCAAGCAGGTCGTCCGCGAGACCCTGACCGAGCTTCAGGTGAGCCAGCAAGCCGCCCTGCCCTATCCGGTGGAATTTACCGCCGCCTGATATCGCCCAATTCGAAGAACCGGACCTCGTGTCCGGTTTTTTTATGCCTAAAATTCAATAAGTTAGCGCCCCAACGCGGTTCACAAACATTCTTATTCCTATTAATTTTCACTTATTATTCAAGAACTTAGGTTTGACAGCCCTAAGTATCAGGCTCAAACTTCGCTGTATTGGCACACTTCTAGGGCAGGAACCCGCAATGAAAGGCGACGTAAGCGTCATCCAGCATCTCAACAAGATCCTCGGAAACGAGCTGGTCGCGATCAACCAGTACTTCCTGCACGCACGTATGTACGAAGATTGGGGCCTGAACAAGCTCGGCAAGCATGAGTACAAAGAATCCATCGATGAGATGAAACACGCTGACAAGTTGATCAAGCGTATTCTCTTCCTCGAAGGCATCCCTAACGTTCAGGACCTGGGCAAGCTGCTGATCGGCGAGCACACCAAGGAAATGCTCGAGTGCGACCTGAAGATCGAGCAGAAAGGCCTGATCGATCTCAAAGCCGCCATCGCCCACTGCGAAACCGTCGGTGACTTCGGCTCGCGTGAACTGCTTGAAGACATCCTCGAGTCCGAGGAAGAACACATTGACTGGCTGGAAACTCAATTGAGCCTGATCGACAAGATCACCATCGAGAACTACCTGCAGTCGCAGATGGGCGAAGAATAAATTCCAGCCCCATAAAAAAACCCGCCATGAGCGGGTTTTTTCATGCTTGCCGGAAGATCAGGCTTCAGAAGCCTTGGCCTTGGCAGCGGCGTCCTTGATCAGTGCTTGAAGCTCACCGTTCTCGAACATCTCCAACATGATGTCGCTGCCGCCGACCAGCTCGCCAGCTACCCACAGTTGCGGGAAGGTCGGCCAGTTGGCGTACTTGGGCAGATTGGCGCGGATTTCCGGGTTCTGCAGGATATCCACGTAAGCAAACTTTTCGCCACAACCCATCACAGCTTGCGATGCCTTGGCCGAGAACCCGCACTGCGGGGCATTCGGCGAGCCCTTCATGTAAAGCAGAATGGTGTTGTTGGCAATCTGCTCTTTGATCGTTTCGATGATATCCATGGAACACCTCGTCTGAACTTTCCGACTCGATGGTCGGCACGGTGACGCATTGTATCGGAAACCTGAGCCTTGTGCTCGGCCTTGCCGGTGCTCAGGCGGCACTCACTTGCACGGGTACGCCATTGAGCGCCGCATTTCCGGACACAGCATCACGCAGGCGCTCATCGGTCAGGTCATTGGCACTGATGCCGGGTTGCGCCTGGGCGATCTGCAGATTGACGCCCTGGCGGCCATGACCGAAGCCATGGGGCAGGCTGACCACGCCAGGCATGATGTCCTCACAGGCCTGCACCTCGACTTCCAGGTCACCGGTGCGCGAGCGGATACGCACCCGCTGGCCATCCTCCAACTGCCGCTGACGCATGTCCTGGGGATGCATCAGCAACTGATGGCGTGGCTTACCTTTGACCAGGCGATGGTAGTTGTGCATCCATGAGTTGTTGCTGCGTACATGACGACGGCCAATAAGCAGCAAATCACCCGCGGCCGTCGGCACGCATTCAGCCAACCGGCGCAAGTCATCCAGCACAACCTGGGGCGCCGCTTCCACGGCTTTGCTGGCCGTTGCCAGACGCCCTCGCAGGTTAGCGCCCAGGGGGCCCAGATCAAGGCCATGGGGGTATTGATCAAGCGTTTCGAGGGAAAGCTTGCGGGGACTTTCGTCGCCATAGCGGCCCTTGCGCAACGCCAGGTCGATCATCTGCGCAGGTGCGAGGGTCGGTTTCAGCTCCTGGTCTGCACGCTTGGCAAAGGCTTGCGCCAGGCCTACGAATATTTCCCAGTCGTGCAACGCGCCTGCAGGCTTGGCCAGTATGGCCCGGTTGAAGCGGGTGACATTGCGCACAGTCAACAGGTTGAAGGTGCTGTCGTAATGGTCGTTTTCCAGTGCCGAGGTAGACGGCAGGATCAGGTCAGCGTGGCGGGTCGTCTCGTTGATGTACAGGTCGATGCTGAGCATGAACTCCAGCCCCTGCAGCGCCACATCCAACTGCCTGCCATTGGGTGTGGACAGCACCGGGTTACCGGCCACGGTGACCAGGGCCCGCACCTGCCCCTCGCCCGGCGTGAGCATTTCCTCGGCCAAGGCCGCCACGGGCAGTTCACCACCGTACTCGGGCAACCCCGATACGCGGCTCTGCCAGGCATTGAAATGCCCGCCCGAGGTACTGGCCACCAGGTCCACGGCAGGCTCGGTGCACAGTGCACCACCTTGACGATCCAGGTTGCCGGTTACCAGATTGATCACTTGCACCAGCCAGTGGCACAGGGTGCCGAACGCCTGTGTCGATACCCCCATGCGGCCATAGCAGACCGCCTTGTCCGCAGCGGCGAAATCCCGCGCCAGCTGGCGAATGCTGGCAGCGTCGATGCCGCACTGGGCGCTCATGGCCTCGGCGGTGAACGGCTGGATCGCCGTGCGCACCTGCTCCAGGCCGTTGACCGGCAGATGCGAACCTCTCGCCAGGCCTTCGTCGAAGAGGGTGTTGAGCAAAGCGCAGAGCAACGCCGCATCGCCGCCGGGGCGCACGAACAGGTGCTGGCTTGCCATGGCCGCAGTTTCACTGCGCCGCGGGTCCACCACCACCAGTTGCCCGCCTCTGGCTTTCAAGGCTTTGAGGCGCTTCTCCACATCCGGCACGGTCATGATGCTGCCATTGGAGGCCAACGGGTTGCCACCGAGGATCAGCATGAAATCGGTGTGATCGATGTCAGGGACCGGCAACAGCAGGCCGTGGCCATACATCAGGTAACTGGTCAGGTGCTGCGGTAACTGGTCCACCGAAGTTGCGGAGAAACGGTTACGTGTCTTCAGTAGCCCCAGAAAGTAGTTGCTGTGGGTCATCAAGCCATAGTTGTGCACGCTCGGGTTGCCTTGGTAAACCGCCACGGCGTTGCGCCCATGCGCCTGCTGTATTGACCACAGCTTGTCGGCGGCCAGGGCAAACGCCTCCTCCCAACTGATGGCCTGCCACTGGCCCCCCACCCGTCGATGCGGTTGGCGCAGGCGGTCCGGGTCCTCCTGGATGTCCTGCAGCGCCACGGCCTTTGGGCAGATGTGGCCACGGCTGAACGGGTCCAGGGGATCGCCCTTGATCGCGCTGATGCGCGCGCTCCCGTCGTGTTCGTGGCTCACCTCGATGTTCAGCCCGCAGATCGCCTCACACAGGTGGCAGGCACGGTGGTGCAGGGTCTTGGTCATGGCGGCCTCTGCCTCGCAATTATCGAACCTCGACTATGGCCCCCCGCCCCGCACCCTGCCAGCGCGCTTCGCTGTGTGAATCTCCCGACATCAGGCGCACGATTTGCGACAGCCATTTGCCAAATTGCCAGCAAGCCGTGTAAAACCTGTGTAGCAAATAAAAAACAGCGCAGGCTCAAGGGGTAATGACACCCTTTGCAACAGAGCCGCTGTTACCCCTCTTGGTTTCAGGCGACATTTAATTATAGTATTGCGCCTTTCCCGATTTCGTCCGCCCCGTGCGGCTTACGCCGCAGGTCACTCCCGTTGTCAAAAAAACCATACGGTCGACCTGCATACCGTTGCAGATAAGGTAGTCAATCATGAGCGCTAGGCACTTTCTCTCCCTGCTGGATTTCACCACCGACGAATTGCTCGGTGTGATCCGCCGAGGCATCGAGCTGAAGGACCTGCGCAAGCGCGGCGTGCTGTTCGAACCGCTGAAAAATCGTGTGCTGGGCATGATCTTCGAGAAATCCTCCACCCGGACCCGGGTGTCGTTCGAAGCCGGCATGATCCAGCTCGGCGGCCAGGCCATCTTCCTGTCGCCACGCGACACCCAGCTGGGCCGGGGCGAACCGATCAGCGACAGCGCCATCGTGCTGTCGAGCATGGTCGATGCGGTGATGATCCGCACCCACGCGCACAGCACCCTCACCGAATTCGCCGCCAATTCGCGTGTACCGCTGATCAATGGCCTGTCCGATGAGTCGCACCCCTGCCAATTGCTGGCCGACATGCAGACGTTCCACGAGCACCGTGGCGCCATCCAAGGCAAGACCGTGGCCTGGATCGGCGATGGTTTCAATATGTGCAACTCGTACATCGAGGCCGCCCGGCAGTTCGATTTCCAGTTGCGTATCGCCTGCCCGGAGGGTTATGACCCGGACCCACGCTTCATGGCACTGGGCGCAGATCGCGTGCAGATCATCCGAGATCCGCGTGAAGCCGTACGTGGCGCGCATCTGGTGACCACCGATGTCTGGACTTCCATGGGCCAAGAAGAGGAAACTGCACGGCGTCTGGCGCATTTCGCGCCTTACCAGGTCACCCGCGAACTGCTTGACCTGGCGGCACCCGATGCCCTGTTCATGCACTGCCTACCCGCCCATCGCGGCGAGGAAATCAGCCATGACCTGCTCGACGACCCCCGTTCGGTCGCGTGGGACCAGGCTGAAAACCGCCTGCATGCACAGAAGGCCCTTCTCGAATTCCTTGTCGAACCGGCTTACCACCACGCATGAGTCAAACCCTACTGCTCAACCTGCGCAACCTCGCCTGCGGCTACGGCGACCAGCGCATCGTCCAGAACCTCAACCTGCACCTGAACGCAGGCGACATTGGTTGCCTGCTGGGTTCGTCGGGGTGCGGCAAGACCACCACCTTGCGCGCCATCGCCGGCTTCGAGCCGGTCCACGAAGGTGAGATCCAGCTGGCGGGCGAAGTGATTTCCCGCGCCGGTTTCACCCTGTCCCCGGAGAAGCGCCGCATAGGCATGGTGTTCCAGGACTATGCGCTGTTCCCCCACCTGACCGTGGCGCAAAACATTGCCTTCGGCATCGCCAAGCACCCCGCCCAGGGGCAGGTGGTCGAGGAAATGCTCGACCTGGTCAAGCTCGGTGGGCTCGGCGGGCGGTATCCACATGAGCTCTCTGGTGGCCAGCAACAGCGCGTGGCCCTGGCCCGCGCGCTGGCCCCCGAGCCGCAATTGCTGCTGCTCGATGAGCCGTTCTCCAACCTGGACGTCGAGTTGCGCCGGCGCCTGAGCCACGAGGTCCGTGACATCCTCAAAAGCCGCGGTACCAGCGCGATTCTGGTGACCCATGACCAGGAAGAAGCCTTCGCGGTCAGCGACCATGTGGGTGTGTTCAAGGAAGGCCGGCTGGAGCAGTGGGACACGCCCTACAACCTCTACCATGAGCCGCAGACGCCATTCGTCGCCAGTTTCATCGGCCAGGGTTATTTCATACGTGGCCAGATGAGCAGCCATGAGGCAGTCAACACCGAGCTCGGTGAGCTGCGGGGTAACCGCGCCTACATCATGGCGCCCGGCAGCTCGGTAGACGTGCTGCTGCGCCCTGACGACATCGTCCCGGACGCGAACAGCGCACTGCGCGCGAGCATCGTGGGCAAGAGCTTCCTGGGTGCATCGACGCTGTACCGGCTGCAGTTGCCGACGGGCAGCCAGCTGGAAGCGATCTTCCCCAGCCATGTCGATCACCAGGTAGGCGAGCAGGTCGGCATTAGCGTGAAAGCTGACCACTTGGTGCTGTTCCCGGTCCCTGGCAGTGTCGCGGCGCAGTTGCCACGGCAGGAGAACGGGGTGCGTCGCTACAGCTCAGCGACCTGATTCGGCGATTCGGCCAAGGGGCTGCCAGGCGGCCCCTTGCGCGGGTCAACCCCGGCCGATACTGGCGAAGGTGCCCTGGGTGTGCTCGGCCAGTACAGCGGAAGCCAGTTCGACTTCCAATCCCCGCCGCCCCGCACTGACATGGATAGTTGCAAAACGCTGCGCCGATTCGTCGATGAAGGTGCGCAGACGCTTTTTCTGCCCCAGCGGGCTGATTCCACCCACCAGGTAGCCGGTGGCACGCTGAGCTGCCATGGGGTCAGCCATCTCGCATTTTTTCACGCCGGCGGCGTGAGCTAGCGCCTTGAGGTCCAGCGTTCCCACAACAGGCACTACAGCCACCAGCAACTCACCCTTCTCACTGCTGGCCAACAAGGTCTTGAACACCTGCTGCGGTTCCAGCCCCAGTTTTTCAGCCGCCTCCAGCCCATAAGACGCCGACTTGGGATCGTGTTCGTAACTGTGCACGCGATGTGGCGCGCGCGTTTTTTTCAGAAGATCGAGGGCCGGGGTCATGCAGTGCTCCGCTCCGAGACAATTCGGCGGCTACTTTAGGGCAAATCCTACACTCCAGCCAGTTAGCAACTGACACGCCGCTCTAGCTTGGGATTCACGACCGCATTCAACGCTCAGATCGTGACTGATCGTTCACTTTCGACCTTTGACATAAGCGTTTCTTGTCTATATTTTTTCGTTTCTGAATAAATGGTGCACTTTTTAAGTGCATTCCTACCTGTGCCCGGGGTCAATGGGGATGGACGCCGGACTTTGCTGTCGAGCGCTTAGCGCCTCACAACAAAAACAAAGAGGTCATACATGACGACTGCTCTACGCGAACCTACGCTGTCCAGCCAATGCCTGGCCGAATTCCTCGGCACGGCACTGCTCATCTTTTTCGGCACAGGGTGCGTCGCCGCCCTCAAGGTCGCGGGCGCCAGCTTTGGCCTGTGGGAAATCAGCATCATCTGGGGCGTCGGCGTGAGCATGGCGATCTACTTCACCGCCGGCATCTCTGGTGCGCACCTGAACCCGGCCGTGAGCATCGCCCTTACCCTGTTCGCAAGCTTCGACAAACGCAAACTGCCGTTCTACATGCTGGCCCAGGTTTGTGGCGCCTTCTGCGGCGCAGCGCTGGTCTATACCCTGTACAGCAACCTGTTCTTCGATTTCGAACAAGCCCACGCCATGCTGCGCGGCAGTCGCGAAAGCCTGGAGCTGGCGGCGGTGTTCTCCACCTACCCGCACCCATCGCTTTCCACCGCACAAGCGTTTCTGGTCGAAGTGGTGATCACTGCAATCCTGATGGCGGTCATCATGGCCCTGACCGACGATAACAACGGCTTGCCCCGTGGTGCGATGGCACCGCTGCTGATCGGCCTGTTGATCGCCGTGATCGGTAGCGCCATGGGCCCGCTGACCGGCTTCGCGATGAACCCGGCCCGCGATTTCGGGCCCAAACTGATGACCTTCCTGGCCGGCTGGGGCGAAATCGCCTTCACTGGCGGTCGGGACATCCCTTATTTCCTGGTTCCGGTGTTCGCGCCGATCTTCGGTGCCTGCCTGGGTGCTGCGACCTATCGTGGCTTGATCGCCCGCAACCTGCCGACGGCTCAATGCGCGGACCCAGAGACAAACGGCAATCGCCAGGGCGATACTCAAGCCAACTGATGCTGGCGCCCTGACCTCCTCATTTTGCAAGGCCTATGACCATGACAGATACCCAGGACAAGAACTACATCATCGCCTTGGACCAGGGCACCACCAGCTCGCGGGCGATCATCTTCGACCGTGACGCCAATGTGGTTGGCACCTCCCAGCGCGAGTTCGCCCAGCATTATCCGCAAGCCGGCTGGGTCGAACATGACCCGATGGAGATCTTCGCCACACAAAGCGCGACCATGGTCGAAGCCCTGGCGCAGGCCGGCATCAGCCATGCCCAGGTCGCCGCATTGGGCATCACCAACCAACGTGAAACCACCGTGGTGTGGGACAAGGAAACCGGGCGCCCGGTGTACAACGCCATCGTCTGGCAGTGCCGCCGCAGCACAGAGATCTGCGCACAACTCAAGCGCGACGGGCATGAACAATACATTCGCGAGACCACCGGCCTGGTCACCGATCCGTACTTTTCCGGCACCAAGCTCAAGTGGATCCTCGACAATGTAGAGGGCGTACGTGAGCGGGCCGAACGCGGCGAGCTGTTGTTCGGCACCGTGGATACTTGGCTTATCTGGAAGTTTTCCGGCGGCAAGGTGCATGTCACCGACTACACCAACGCTTCGCGCACACTGATGTTCAACATCCACAGCCTGCAGTGGGATGACACGCTGCTCGAAATTCTCGGCATCCCGCGCCAGATGCTGCCCCAGGTGCGCCCGTCTTCCGAAGTCTACGGCCACACCAAGAGCGGCATCGCCATCGCCGGTATCGCCGGTGACCAGCAGTCAGCGCTGTTCGGCCAGATGTGCGTGGAACCCGGCCAGGCCAAGAACACTTATGGCACGGGTTGCTTCCTGCTGATGAACACCGGCGACAAAGCCGTAACCTCGTCCCACGGCCTGCTCACCACCATTGCCTGCGGACCACGAGGTGAAGTGGCCTATGCCCTGGAAGGCGCAGTGTTCAACGGCGGCTCCACCGTGCAATGGCTGCGCGACGAACTGAAGATCGTCAACGATGCCTTGGACACCGAGTACTTCGCCAGCAAGGTCAAGGACAGCAATGGGGTGTACCTGGTGCCCGCCTTCACTGGCCTGGGCGCACCGTACTGGGACCCTTACGCCCGTGGCGCGCTGTTCGGCCTGACCCGTGGGGTGAAAGTCGACCACATCATCCGCGCGGCATTGGAGTCGATCGCCTATCAGACCCGCGACGTGCTCGACGCCATGCAGCAGGACTGCGGCCAACGCCTTTCCGAGTTGCGTGTCGACGGTGGCGCGGTGGCCAACAATTTCCTGATGCAGTTTCAGGCCGACATCCTCGGCACCTGCGTAGAGCGCCCGAAAATGCGTGAAACCACGGCCCTTGGCGCCGCTTACCTGGCGGGCCTGGCCTGTGGTTTCTGGAGTGGCCTGGACGAGTTGCGTGACAAGGCAATCATCGAGCGCGAATTCAGCCCGCAGCTTGAGCAAGCGCAGAAGGAAAAACTTTACGCCGGCTGGCGCAAAGCCGTCGAGCGCACCCGCGACTGGGAAGATCACGAGGCCTGATCACGCTGGACAGGGGCTGCTTCGCGGCCCCGCCATGCCATGGCCTACTGGCCGTAGTCTGTTTCCTACGGCATCATTGCAGAATTTGTCCGGCAGCCCATAAGGACCGCCCATGAATCTGCCCCCACGCCAACAACAAATCCTCGAGCTGGTCCGCGAACGCGGCTACGTCAGCATCGAGGAAATGGCGCAGTTATTCGTCGTCACTCCGCAAACCATCCGTCGCGACATCAATCAGCTCGCTGAGCTCAATCTGCTACGCCGCTACCACGGTGGGGCAGCCTATGACTCGAGTATCGAGAACACTGCTTACGCCATGCGCGCCGACCAGATGCGTGACGAAAAACAGCGCATTGCCGATGCCGTGGCCCGGCAAATTCCCGATCATGCTTCGCTGTTCATCAATATCGGCACCACCACCGAGTCGATTGCCCGGGCGCTGCTCAACCACAGCCACTTGAAGGTCATCACCAATAACCTGCACGTGGCCGCGATCCTGGCAGCCAAGGATGATTTCGAAGTATTGGTCGCAGGTGGCACCGTACGCCGTGACGGTGGCGTGGTCGGCCAGGCCAGCGTCGACTTCATCAGCCAGTTCAAGGTCGACTTCGCCTTGGTCGGCATCAGCGGTATCGATGAAGACGGCAGCCTGCTGGATTTCGATTACCAAGAGGTACGCGTATCTCAGGCGATCATCGCCAACGCCCGCCAGGTCATCCTGGCGGCGGACTCCAGCAAATTCGGGCGTAACGCCATGGTACGTCTGGGCTCGATCAGCCTGGTCGACTGCCTGGTGACCGACCAGCCGCCATCGCCTGCATTGAGTGAATTGCTCAACCAGAACAAGATCCGCCTCGACGTGGTGTGAAACGCAAGCGGGCCCGGAAGGGCTCGTAATTTTCGATATTGTTCACTTTCTTGCCATCCGATCAGTTTTTTCTATAAAAGGTGACTGGCGATGGGCGTTCTGTTGCGCTAGTATTTTCGGAAACGAACATTAATGTTCATATTCGATGTGAACAGCCCCAGGAGGCCTTGCCCGTGTCCCAGCCCGTTTCGTCCCAGCCCCTACTTGCCGATTGCTATGACCTTGCCGTGATCGGCGGTGGCATCAACGGCGTGGGCATTGCTGCCGACGCCGCAGGGCGTGGCCTGAAGGTCTTCCTCTGCGAGAAGGACGACTTGGCCCAGCACACCTCGTCGGCCAGCAGCAAGCTGATCCATGGCGGCCTGCGTTACCTGGAACACTATGAATTCCGCCTTGTACGGGAGGCCCTGGCCGAGCGCGAAGTGCTGTTGGCCAAGGCACCGCACATCGTCAAACCGATGCGCTTCGTGCTGCCGCACCGCCCGCACCTGCGCCCGGCGTGGATGATCCGTGCCGGCCTGTTCCTTTACGATCACCTGGGCAAACGCAAGCGTCTGGGTGCCTCGCGCAGCCTGCGCTTCGGCCCGGGCTACCCGCTCAAACCGGCGATCACCCGCGGTTTCGAATATGCCGACTGCGCGGTTGACGACGCCCGCCTGGTAGTGGTCAACGCCATGGCTGCACGCGAACATGGCGCGCACATTCGTACCCGCACCCGCTGCCTGCGCGCAGAACGTATCGATGGCCTGTGGCAGGTAGAGCTGCAGCACGCCGACGGCAGCCTGCAGACCATTCGCGCGCGCGCCTTGGTCAACGCCGCCGGTCCGTGGGTCGCCCGGTTCATCAAGGATGACCTCAAGCTCACTGCGCCGTACGGCATTCGACTGATCCAGGGCAGCCACCTCATCGTGCCGCGCCTGTACGAAGGGGATCATGCCTACATCCTGCAGAACGAGGACCAACGGATTGTATTCTGCATCCCGTACCTGGACCGCTTCACCCTGGTCGGCACCACCGATCGCGAATACAGCGGCGATCCCGCCAAGGTAGCGATCACCGAGCAGGAAACCGGCTATCTGCTCGAGGTGGTCAACGCTCATTTCAATCATCAGTTGAGCGCCGGCGATATCCTGCACACCTACTCTGGCGTGCGTCCGCTGTGCAACGACGAATCGGACAACCCGTCGGCAGTCACCCGTGACTACACCCTGGCACTGTCGGCAACTCAGGGCGAGGCGCCGTTGCTGTCGGTGTTCGGCGGCAAACTGACCACGTACCGCAAGCTTGCCGAGTCGGCCATGGCAGAACTCAAGCCGTTCTTCAGCCAGATGGGCCAGAGCTGGACCGCCAGCTCAGCACTGCCCGGCGGTGAAGGCATGAGCACGCCTCAGGTACTGGTCGACGAACTGCTGGCCCAGCATCCATGGCTTGCCGTGGATATCGCCAAGCGCTGGGCCGTGACCTATGGCAGCCGCACCTGGCAGCTGCTGGAGGGGGTCAACGGCCCTGACGATCTTGGCCAGGCGATCGGCGGTGGTTTGTTCGCCCGTGAAGTCGATTACCTGCGCGATAGCGAGTGGGCCATCAGTGCCCAGGACATCCTCTGGCGGCGGACCAAGCTGGGTTTGTTCACCAGCGAGAGCGAGCAACGCGCATTGGCCGATTACCTTGCGCAAAGCGATGCTCGCAGCGACGCTGCCTGAACCTTGCACGGCGACCGCCAGGCGGTCGCCGGTTCTCAGACTTCCCGCTCGTATGCCTCCCTGGCCAGCTCCAGGTAAAGCGCACGCTCCTCGGCATTGAGCGCGGCCATCAATGCATCGGCACGCTCAAGGTAAAGCTGCTCGCCAGACTCGCCCGTCTCGCGCTCGAAAGCCTCCAACTGCTCATGGTAAGGCGCAGCGAGCGCTTCGAAACGCTCGGGGTAGCGGTTGCGCACATAGCCTTGCCAAAACTCCCGCTGCGCCAGCGCATTGCTCAGTGCCTCGGTACTTTCACCGGCAACAACCTGTGCGCGGGCGCGCAGAATCCGTGTTCCCGTTACACCGCTATGCTCGGGGTAATGCATGTGCTGGGGCTGGGCCGGCAAGCCCAAGGTGTCAGCCAGGTTGACCCGATAGGCAAGGTAAACCTCAATGTCATCCACCGACGCGTAAGGGTTCTGGCGCATCTCCTCGATATGCCGGGTAGCGATACTGTCTACCTGATCCAGGCGATAGAGCGAGCGCCCCAGCCGTAACAAGGTGGCTTCGGCGCGCTCTGTGCCAGCCCCCGCGCTGTGCAAGGCGATGTGGGCCCTGACTTCCAGTTGGCTGAGTATGAGCAGCAACTGATCCTCGCAGGTTCTGGGCCCTTGCACCTGCCAGAAAACGGCCTCACGCACATCGGTGTTGTCTGCACAAAGCTCAAGAATCCGCCATACCCTGGCACGGTAGTAGCGCGGGTGGTCACGGAAATCGTCAGACCTGGCAAAATCCGCCAGATACCTGAACAGGTCTGCCGATTGCGGCTCTTCGGTCAACCTCGCCCATAGCGCTCTGCGCTGCTCCAGCAAGTCCCCGGTAACGCTGCCCATCCACCGCTCTTGCAGGTTGGCATCGGCGATGGCGTGATGGTAAGAGCTGCGCCGATTCGCTGGGTAGTCACTGCTGGCGCTGCGCGAAAGCAATGACTCACTGGCCTCATCCAGCGGGTTGTCGTGTAACGACAGGCGCTGCAATCGACCATTGAGGTTGCGTAAATCATCGGTGACCTGGCGGATCTGGTTTTCACGCAAGTCGACAAGCCCCCTCCACGGCAACGCCGAAGCGTCGGGCAACGCTTGCAGCCCTGTGGCGCGCAACGATACTTCGCGCAAGTGGCGCAACCCGGAAAGGTCGGGGACCAGGCCCAGCGGGTTGTAGGTCAGATCCAGCTGCTGCAGCATGGAAAGGCTTGCCAACCGGAGATTGCTCTGAGCATCGAAGGCAATCCGGTTCCCTGCCAGATGCAGCCTGCGCAGAGCGGTCAGGCGCTCCAGGCCCGCCGGCAGGGTGACCAACTGATTGTCCCGCAGGTCGAGCTCACGAACGCCGGTGAACCTGAGCAGGAACTGTTCATCCATGTGGTCGAGGCTCATGTTACGCAACGTCAACCGCTGGACATGAGCGAATTCGACGCCTTCGGGGAGGATCGGCAGGCTGCCCACCCGTTCACCCTCGATATGCAGGCTGAAATCGTCACCTGCCAAGCCTGCCGTCTTGCGCCGCCAGGCCCGGCGGATCTGGCTGGCCACACGTTGTCGCCTGCGCCCATCCAAGAAGCTCACGCGCTCACGTTGCCAGGCATCCAGCGCGTCGCGCAAGCTATCCAGCTGCCGCTGCAGCGTGCTGAGGTGGTCCCAGAGCCCGATGCGGCGCTGCATCAGGTCGCCCAGGTAGGCGTCAAGTTGTGCGTCGGTCAGGGTTGGGAAGATTTCATGTATCCCGCGGCGAATCGCCTGACGGCTACTCTCTCCCCTTCCACTGAGTGCATAACCGAAACGGCCGTCAGCGAAGCGCTGCGGCGGGCGAAAGCGTTCTGCGATCGGCCGCAAGCCCATCAACTGAGCTGTCTTTTGCCGGTCAGCGCTGGCCGCTTGAGCAACCCTGTTGCCCAAAGCACGGGCGTCTACCAAGCCCTCCCCGAGCGCCACTTTCTGGCCCTCCTCAAGTGTCTGAATCAGGCAGGCCAACAACCCTTGGCCAATCATTGGCTGCGCGGCATCACTCAGCTGATAGCCCTGCTCGGTCTGCACAAGGCACCGTACGCGGGTCGCAGTGGTGCTTCCCACCGATGCGAGCAGCCGCCCCTTCGCTTCGCCCAGGCGCAGTTCAATGCGAACCGAAGCCGGCCAGGGCGCGAGTTCGTTGACCCACTTGAGCACCAGGCGCTGAGTGGCATCGTTGACCGCGCCTTGGTGCTCGAACCCCAGCAACGCACGGTCCAGGCGGCTTTCGCGCAAGAGCCAACGGGCGCGCTCGGCCATTTCCAAGGGTATACGGCCAGTGGTGAGCAACGCCTTGACCTGCTCACCACTGGCCTGTTCGAGCACGCTTTCAGCGCCGCGAACGGACAGCCCAGGGAAGACCCTGATCAGCAATGCGCCAGCAGCAGAAGGCTGATCTTGCCGAGCTGCCAGTTCACGCTCCAGGGCGGCCCCCTGCAGGTGCGGCTCAAGGGTATGCAGTTCGTGGCGCTCATGGACATCGAGCAGGCGAGCAGGAGGAGCTTCGCCCTGCAGGTGCACGTGGCGCAGGTGATCCTGCTCAAACCCGGTGACGCGCAGTAGCGTTTCGGCACTTTGGTCTGATATTTGCGCCCAGCGCCCACCAAAGCTGCGCAAAAGTGCCCCACCACCGTCGATGTGGTGAGCTGAAACGGGCCGGTCCGCCAGCCGGTATCGCCCCTCACCCTCGTGCAAGGGGGTCAGTGCATCGACAAAAGGGATGCGCTCAAGCACCCGGCCTACGCCTACCTGCGCGGCGCCGATCACCGTGCCGACCGCCAGGTTCTCTGCCACGCCAAACAGGTGATCCAGCGCCCCCTGGCGATCGCCAATGCGCCAGTCGGCATAACCTTTGTACACCTCGCTGACAACGTCCACCGCTGCCACGGCCATCATCACCTCGCCCAACACCGGAACGAACAGCGCCGCCAGGTTGAGCAGATCGAAGCCAGCACTCTTGAGCACTTCCAGGCGCTGATGTCGCTCGATCGCAGTCTCGTCACCGGTGGGCACCGCCAGGACCCTTGCATCATCGAGTATCTTGTCCACCTGCTGGGCCCGCAGATAGGCGAACAAGGGCATATCGATCGAGAAATTGCGCCCATCCAGATCAACTGGCTGCTTGCCGTCGCTCGCCTGGATCAGCCGTTCGAGGGTTGCCGTGAAGGTCGGTTTATCACGCTCACTGATGAATCGACAGAAAAACGAACGGTAATGGGGCGCACGCAGCTGTTTGGACAACGACTGATAGAGGGCGGCCCAGGTGGGGTACCTGGCGATCTGCCGGGAGGGATCCTGTGGTATCCAACTGATGATTCCCGACAGCGGCCCTGCGGCACTGTCGCGCATCTCGAAGGCCACGGGGCCATGGATGCGTTTGCCCAACAGGTACAGCTGGCGAGGCGTGGCGATGCCTGATGCCGCCGGCACGATAGGTTTGCTTGCGCACACAGGCAACAGACGCAGGTAGTCGACATCGTCCAGCTCGGACTTGATCCTGGCCATGCGCACCGCAACTTCCATCTTCGCGCGCAGATTTTCTTCGAGCACACGCTCCACCGCCGCGCGGGCAAACCCCTCTGGCGCAGGGGGCCTGCTTTTCGGAAACAGCCGCGCGTGCAACATTTCCTGGTAGCGCCCCCCTATATCCAGCGTTCTGCAACAGCTGGCAAACGCTTCGAATGCCAGCGGCAGCTTGATGCCGTGAACGTCCTGCAGATGGGCACGGCGATGAACCGAGGGACGCGTCTCGGCCTCATGAAAGTTGTGCAACGCCGCCGTCAGCAAAGGCTGGTTGCTATGTAGCGTCGTCCACGGGGTATGCAGTCGGGGCGCCGCACTGGGCAAAGGCACATCGTTCTCGATGTAGACCTTCATGTTGCGCACGTCTGCGTCGGCCAGGCCACTTTGCCCCAGCGCAGTCTCGAGCAGCGGCGTGGCAAAGGCCTCGATGCTTGGCATCTGCGCCAATAGGTTTCTGACGCCTTCAGCAGCGGCCTGCTGATGACGCAACGCCCGGTGCAGGGTGAGAAGCAGATCGACATCGGCAGACTTCAACCAGCCTGGCAACTGGCCGGCGATGAAGGCATCGACGGAATCGGAAGGAATCGCAATAGCGGACACGGTATGAGCTCCTGGTGGTTAGCCAGCGAGCTCATCATGTGTTTCGCGCCCTCAGGTAATACTTAAATCTGGGAGCGGAGCGCGGTGCAAGTAATCGTTCGGATTGCCGAACGCGACTTATCAACTCATTCGGTGTTCCGACCAATCCGTGGTGCAGAAAAACCTTCACAGAGGGTTCATGCCCAGGCTTTGCGCGGGGTTATGATCTGTCACAGGGCTTGGCACGACTCATGCTCTACACTTGGTAGCCGAATGCACTCGCTTCTTGCTGTATTCGTTGAACGAAAGAGTCCGCCAACGGCTCCATAAAAAAAACAAACACGTCGAGGAAAATTTGATGCGTATCGTTCGTCAATTGCTGGGCGCCGCCATCGCGGCCGCTGTGATCGCTTCGCCGGCCATGGCCGAAGAACTGACTGGCACCCTGAAGAAGATCAAGGATTCGGGCACCATCACCCTGGGCCACCGCGACTCCTCCATCCCGTTTTCCTACCTGGCCGGTAAACCCGAGCCTGTGGGCTACTCCCACGACATCCAGATGGCCGTGGTCGACGCCCTGAAGAAGCAACTGGGCACCGATATCAAGGTCAGGTACAACCTCGTCACCTCCCAGACCCGTATCCCGCTGGTGCAGAACGGCACCGTCGACCTTGAGTGCGGCTCCACCACCAACAACGTCGAGCGCCAGCAGCAAGTCGCCTTCTCGGTGGGTATCTTCGAAGTCGGCACGCGCCTGCTGACCAAGGTCAAGGATGGCCAACCCTCTTATAAAGACTTCACCGACCTGGGCGGCAAGAACGTGGTGACCACCGCCGGCACCACCTCCGAGCGCATCCTCAAGGCGATGAACGCCGACAAGCAGATGAAGATGAACGTGATTTCCGCCAAGGACCACGGTGAAGCCTTCAACATGCTCGAAAGCGGCCGCGCCGTGGCCTTCATGATGGACGATGCCCTGCTGGCCGGTGAAATGGCCAAAGCGCGCAAGCCTGCGGACTGGGTGATCACCGGCACGCCGCAGTCTTACGAGATCTACGGCTGCATGATGCGCAAGGGTGACAAGAGCTTCAAGAAAGCCGTCGACGATGCCATCGTGGGTTACTTCAAATCCGGCGACGTCAACAAGAGCTACGAGAAGTGGTTCATGCAGCCGATCCCGCCTAAAGGTCTGAACCTCAACTTCCAGATGAGCGATGAACTGAAAAAGCTGATCGCCGAGCCGACCGACAAGGCCGCAGACGAGAAGAAATCCTGATCCTCAGTTAGTGGCCTGGTGCGCAAGCGCACGAATCAATCCTGCAAGCCACTCATTAGTGTCTAACCTTTCCTCCGAGGGCGCCAAGCGCCCCCGGATGCTCGAAGGTGCCCGTGAAACAACCGTCTGAGGGGAAATCCCGATGAATTACAACTGGGACTGGGGCGTGTTCTTCAAGTCCACCGGCGTGGGCAGCGAAACCTATCTGGACTGGTACATCACCGGTCTGGGCTGGACCATCGCCATCGCCATCTCCGCCTGGATCATCGCGCTGCTGCTGGGCTCGCTGCTTGGCGTCATGCGTACCGTGCCGAACCGCCTGGTAGCGGGTATCGCCACCGTCTACGTAGAGCTGTTCCGCAACGTACCGCTGCTGGTGCAACTGTTCATCTGGTACTTCCTGATACCAGACCTGCTGCCTGAAGGCCTGCAGGAGTGGTTCAAGCAGGACCTCAACCCGACCACCTCGGCATTGATCAGCGTGGTCATCTGCCTGGGCCTGTTCACCGCTGCCCGCGTGTGCGAACAGGTGCGCACCGGCATCCAGGCGTTGCCGCGCGGCCAGGAAGCTGCCGCCCGCGCCATGGGCTTCAGCCTGCCGCAGATCTACAACAACGTGCTCTTGCCGCAAGCGTACCGGATCATCATTCCGCCGCTCACCTCCGAGTTCCTCAACGTGTTCAAGAACTCTTCGGTGGCGTCGCTGATCGGCCTGATGGAGCTGCTGGCACAGACCAAACAGACCGCAGAGTTTTCCGCCAACCTGTTCGAGGCGTTCACCCTGGCCACGCTGATCTACTTCACCCTGAACATGGGCCTGATGCTGCTGATGCGCCTGATCGAGAAAAAAGTCGCCGTGCCTGGCCTGATTTCCGTGGGAGGCAAGTAAATGGAAATGGATTTCAGCGAAATCATCCCGGCCCTGCCCGCCCTCTGGGAAGGCATGGTCATGACCCTCAAGCTGATGGTCATGGGCGTGATCGGCGGTATCGTGCTGGGCACCCTCCTGGCATTGATGCGCTTGTCGTCGAGCAAGCTGCTTTCGAACCTCGCCGGTGCCTACGTCAACTACTTCCGCTCGATCCCGCTGCTGCTGGTGATCACCTGGTTCTATCTGGCCGTGCCTTTCGTGCTGCGCTGGATCACCGGGGAGGATACCCCGGTGGGTGCCTTCACCTCGTGCGTGGTGGCCTTCATGATGTTCGAGGCCGCCTACTTCTGTGAAATCGTCCGCGCCGGCGTGCAGTCGATTTCCAAAGGCCAGATGGGCGCCGCGCAAGCACTGGGCATGAACTACGCCCAGACCATGCGCCTGATCATCCTGCCCCAGGCCTTCCGCAAGATGACCCCGCTGCTGCTGCAGCAGAGCATCATCCTGTTCCAGGACACCTCGCTGGTCTACACCGTGGGCCTGGTAGACTTCCTCAACTCAGCCCGTTCCAACGGCGACATCATTGGGCGCTCCCATGAGTTCCTGATCTTCGCCGGGGTCGTCTATTTCCTCATCAGCTTCTCCGCTTCGTGGCTGGTCAAGCGCCTGCAAAAAAGGATCACCGTATGATTTCCATCAAGAACGTCAACAAGTGGTACGGCGACTTCCAGGTACTGACCGACTGCAGCACCGAGGTCAAGAAAGGTGAAGTGGTGGTGGTGTGCGGCCCTTCGGGCTCGGGTAAATCCACACTGATCAAGTGCGTCAACGCCCTGGAACCGTTCCAGAAAGGCGACATCGTGGTCGATGGCACGTCGATTGCCGACCCCAAGACCAACCTGCCCAAGTTGCGCTCGCGCGTCGGCATGGTGTTCCAGCACTTCGAGCTGTTCCCGCACCTGACCATCACCGAGAACCTGACCATCGCTCAACGCAAGGTACTGGGCCGCAGTGAAGAGGAGGCCACCAAGAAGGGCCTGGCCCTGCTCGAACGGGTCGGCCTCAGCGCGCACGCCAAGAAGCACCCAGGCCAACTCTCCGGTGGCCAGCAACAACGTGTGGCGATCGCCCGCGCCCTGGCCATGGACCCGATCGTCATGCTGTTCGACGAGCCGACCTCGGCGCTGGACCCGGAAATGGTCAGCGAAGTGCTGGATGTGATGGTGCAGTTGGCCAACGAAGGCATGACCATGATGTGCGTGACCCACGAGATGGGCTTCGCCCGCAAGGTCGCCAACCGGGTCATCTTCATGGACAAGGGCAGCATTATCGAAGACTGCACCAAGGAAGAGTTCTTCGGTGACCAAGGTACCCGCGACCAACGCACCCAGCACTTCCTCAGCAAGATCCTGCAACACTGAGCCGGCCACAGTAACCGCTGCCCAGGGCTTCACCGGGCAGCGGATGCTGGTCGTGACAAGGCCACTGTGATGAAATGCGACCCCTCGCTTCTTCTCCCTGCCAAGCCTGCCGTGAAATCCCGCCTGATCCGCCAATTGCTGCTGCCGCCCCTGATCATCCTGCTGATGGTCGGGCTGGGCCTGGCTGGCTACCTGATCAGCGAGAGCAACGGCATACGCGCTCTGAGTGAAAACGGCGAGCGCCAGCTGGAGTTGCATGCGCGTACGGTCGAAAGCGAAATCAGCAAGTACACCTACCTGCCGAGCCTGCTGGAGCTCGAAGACAGCGTCTCGCACCTGCTCACCGACCCCGACGGCGGCTCACGCCAGGCCGTCAACGAATACCTCGAAGGCCTCAACCGCCGCAGCCGCAGCCGGGCCATCTTCGTGCTCGATACCAATGGCCGGGTACAGGCCACCAGCAACTGGCGCGATGCCGACTCGTTCCTCGGTGAAGACCTGTCTTTCCGCGCCTATTTCCAGACTGCCGTGCGCGGCGAGCCGGGCCGTTTCTACGGCATTGGCAGCACCACCGGCGAGGCCGGCTATTACCTGGCCCACGGCCTTGAAGAACACGGCAAGATCATTGGCGTAGCGGTGATCAAGGTACGCCTGGACACCCTGGAAGAGCGCTGGCAGCGCGCCCGCCTGGAAGCGTTCGTCAGCGACGAAAACGGCATCATCATCCTCTCCAGCGACCCGGCGCGGCGCCTGAAGTCGGTGCGCCCCATGACCCCGCAGATCAAGGAGCGCCTGGCGCGCAGCCTGCAATATTACTGGTGGCCGCTGAACGAGCTGCAGCCACTGGCCCGTGAGACGCTCGCCGATGGCGTAGAGAAACTGACGTTCCCGGCCAACAGTGAAACCGCCCACGGCAAACCGCATGAGGTCGCCTACCTGGCGCAAACCCGGCGCCTGGTGGATACGCCCTGGCATTTCACCCTGCTCACTCCCCTGCAGGACCTGCGCCGCGAGTCGATGGTGCAAGGCATTCTGGTAGGCGTGGCGTTCGCCCTGCTGGCGATCCTGGGTATCGCCTGGAACGAGCGGCGCAAGGTGATCGCCACCCGCCTGGCTGCACGCGAAGCGCTCGAGGAGGCCAACAGCCAGCTGGAGCGGCGCATCGCTGAGCGCACTGCCGACCTGCGCGCCAGCAACGAAAGGCTCAAGGGGCAGATCCGCGAACGCCGTCACGCCGAGCAGACCCTGCGCCACGCCCAGGACGAACTGGTCCAGGCCGGCAAATTGGCCGCCATTGGGCAGATGTCCACCAGCATCGCCCACGAGCTCAACCAGCCCCTGGCGGCGCTGCGCACACTGTCCGGCAACACCGTGCGCTTTCTCGAACGAGGTGCGCTGGACACCGCCAGTACCAACCTGCGCACCATGAACGAACTGATCGACCGCATGGGCCGCATCACCGCCAGCCTGCGTTCGTTCGCCCGCCGCGGTGACGACCGCGGCCAGGCATCGCTGGCCAAGGCAGTGGAGGCCACCTTGCAGGTGCTGGCCACTCGCATCAGTGGCTGTCACCTGAAGCTGCACAGCCAGTTCGACGACCTGCAACTGGCCATTGACCAGACCCGCCTGGAGCAGATTCTGGTCAACCTGATCGGCAACGCCCTGGATGCCATGGCAACCCAGCCGGCACCTGAGCTGTGGCTGGAGGGCGAGTTGCAGGGCGACAAGTATCGCCTGCGGGTACGTGACAATGGCCACGGTATCGATGACGAGGCGCGCAAGCACCTGTTCGAACCCTTCTTCACCACCAAACCGGGCGAACACGGCCTGGGCCTGGGCCTGACCCTGTCGGCGAGCCTTGCCGCCGCCGCCAAGGGCAGCCTCAACGTCGAGCATCCTGTCAGTGGCGGAACGGCCTTCGTTCTCACCCTGCCACTGGTGTCCCCCCCTAATGAACCGGCAGAGCTCCCATGAACCAAGCGCCTCTTACCGTCCTGATCGTCGAAGACGACCCGCATGTGCTGCTCGGCTGCCAGCAGGCGCTGGCCCTGGAAGACATCGCCTGCGAAGGGGTCGGCAGCGCCGAACAGGCCCTGGAACGGATCGGCGATGACTTCGCCGGCATCGTCGTCAGTGACATCCGCCTGCCGGGTATCGACGGCCTGGAACTGCTCAACCGCCTAAAGGCGCGCGACCGCAGCCTGCCGGTGGTCCTGATTACCGGCCATGGCGATATCGACATGGCCGTCGGCGCTATGCGCAATGGTGCCTACGACTTCATGGAGAAGCCCTTTTCGCCGGAACGCCTGGTCGACGTGGTGCGCCGCGCACTCGAACAGCGCGGGCTCTCGCGCGAAGTGCTGGCCCTGCGCCGCCAACTGGCCGAAAAGAGCAGCCTGGAAGGCCGCATCATTGGCCGCTCCCCCGCCATGGAGCAACTGCGCGAGCTGATCGCCAACGTTGCCGACACCTCGGCCAACGTGCTGATCGAGGGCGAGACCGGCACCGGCAAAGAGCTGGTCGCACGTTGCCTGCACGATTTCAGCCGACGCCAGGGCCAACCTTTTGTGGCACTCAACTGTGGCGGCCTGCCGGAAAACCTGTTCGAAAGCGAGATCTTCGGCCACGAGGCCAATGCGTTCACCGGCGCGGGCAAGCGTCGTATCGGCAAGATCGAGCATGCCAACGGCGGCACGCTGTTCCTCGATGAAGTCGAGAGCATGCCGATCAACCTGCAGATCAAGCTGCTGCGGGTATTGCAGGAGCGGACCCTGGAGCGCCTGGGTTCGAACCAGAGCATTGCGGTGGACTGCCGCGTGATCGCTGCGACCAAGGCCGACCTCGATTCGCTTGGCAAAAGCGGGCAGTTTCGCAGCGACTTGTACTACCGCCTCAATGTGGTGACCCTGGAGTTACCACCGTTGCGCGAACGCCGTGAAGACGTGCTGCAGCTGTTCGAACACTTCCTGCAGCAATCGGCGCTGCGCTTCGACCGGGAAGTACCGACACTGGACAGCCAGACCCTGTCGCGCCTGATGGCCCACGACTGGCCCGGCAATGTGCGTGAACTGCGCAACGTTGCCGAGCGCTATGCCCTGGGCCTGCCGGCATTCAAGAAAGGCCCGAGCGGTGGCGCCAGCCAAGGGCTTGGCTTTGCCGAGGCGGTCGAGGCGTTCGAGCGCAATCTGCTCAGCGATGCCCTGCAGCGCACCGGCGGCAACCTCAGCCAAGCCAGCCAGGAGCTGGGCATGGCCAAGACCACGCTGTTCGACAAAGTGAAAAAGTACGGGTTGGGCTGAACGCCCACCTGAGGGGCCTGCGCACTGTCATAACCCGGCAAGGTGCGCCACGTCCTCACGATGTGACTGCAGATAAGGCAGCACGGCCCCCAGCAAGGGTGCCTTGAAGGGTTCCTGGAAACGATGTGCCAACCCCGGGATCAGCCGCAGCTGGCTACCACGGATATGCGCCGCCAGGTGCACCCCATGCATCACCGGCAACAATGGGTCAGCCGTACCGTGCACCACCAATGTCGGAACGCGCAGCTGGTTGAGTAGCGCTACCCGGCTTGGCTCGGCCAGGATCGCCATGATCTGGCGCTTGGCACCTTCAGGGTTGAACGCCCGATCATAGGCCACCGCAGCCTGCTGCAACAAAGAGGCCCGGTCATCATGCACCCGCGGGCTGCCCAATGCCGCCAGCAGGTCAGCCTGCTGCTCGATGGCCACTTCCCGGTTCGGCGCACTGCGCCGGGCCAGCAACTGCACCAGGGCTGGCGCCGGCGCCGGCAGCCCTGCCGCACCAGAGCTGGACATGACCAGTGTCAGGCTGCGCACCCGCTGCGGCGCAATCGCGGCCATGTGCTGGGCGATCATCCCGCCCATGCTCACACCCAGCACATGGAATTGGCCAATCCCCAAGGCGTCCATCAGGCGCAGCCCGTCACCGGCCATGTCGGTCAGCGTATAGGGCGCGGCAACCGGCAGGCCGAACTTGTAGCGCAACAGCTCGACCGTGAGGTTGGCCGAGGGCGGCTGTTGGTTCCAGCGCGACAGGCCAACGTCACGGTTGTCATAGCGAATGACCCGAAAGCCTTGCAGACACAAGGCCTGGACCACGTCATCGGGCCAGTGGATCAGCTGCCCACCCAGCCCCATGACCAGCAGCAACGCAGGGTCCTGCGGCGCGCCGACACTTTGGTAAACCAGGCTCAGATCGCCCGCCTCGGCCCGTTGGACCGGGACATGAGTGTCACAACGCTGATCGGCGAAGCTCGCTGGCACGCTGAGAAGGAACACGAAAAAAAGCAAAAAAGCCCGCATGAAAGAAACACCAGAATGCAGATCCCCAGTAGAGCGCGAGTCTGATGAAATTCATTCGGGCGCGCTGCCACAGTTGCGTGACAATTTGATGAACCCCGCCCAGTGGTGCGGCGCAAGGTCCAGTCGACAGCCAGCGCAACATGAGAGAAACTCAACTCATTCGCTGTTCACACAAATTATGCTCTCGGAGTCAGCCGTGCTGGAGATCCGCCACCTGAAAACCCTTCATGCCCTGCGCGAGGCCGATAGCCTGGTGGAGGCCGCAGAACGGCTGCACCTGACCCAGTCGGCACTGTCGCATCAGTTCAAGGAGCTTGAAGAACGCCTGGGCCTGCCGCTGTTCGCACGCAAGACCAAACCTATCCGCTTCACCAGTGCCGGCCTGCGCTTGCTGCAGCTGGCAGATGCCACCCTACCGCTGCTGCGCAGCGCCGAACGCGATATCGCCCGCCTGGCGGGGGGTACTGCCGGGCGCCTGCACATGGCCATCGAATGCCACAGCTGCTTCCAGTGGCTGATGCCCACCATTGACCAGTTCCGCAATGCCTGGCCGGAAGTGGAGCTGGACCTGGCGTCAGGCTTCGCATTCGCGCCACTGCCCGCCCTTGCCCGTGGCGACCTGGACCTGGTAGTAACCTCCGACCCACTGGACCTTGCCGGCATCACTTACGTACCGCTGTTCACGTATGAAGCCATGCTCGCCGTGGCCAACCAGCATCCGCTGGCCAACAAGCCTTACATCGTACCCCAGGACCTGCTCGACCAGACGCTGATCACCTACCCGGTGGAGCGCGATCGGCTGGATATCTTCACCCGCTTCCTGGAACCGGCCGACATCGAGCCGGCGGCCGTACGCACCTCGGAGCTGACCGTGATGATGATGCAACTGGTGGCCAGCGGCCGCGGGGTCTGCGGCATGCCGCACTGGGCGCTGCATGAGTACAGCTCGCGCGGCTATGTGAAGGGCAAACGCCTTGGCGAGAAAGGCCTGTTCGCCACGCTGTATGCGGCCGTGCGCACCGACATGCTCGATGCCCCCTACATGCGCGACTTCCTGCTCACCGCCAAGGACACCTCGTTCGCCACGCTCGATGGGGTCAGCGCGGTACGCTGAGGGCCTTGCGGTAGAGCGGCAGTATCAGGTCGCGGGTCAGCGGCGCCAGCTCAGGCATCGATTCCTGGTCTGCGGCCAACCAGAGCACTTCCTCGATTTCCGCCGCCGGGACCACGGTCTCGGCGCTGTCGACCCGGAACAGCTCGGCCTGCACCTCGTAGCCAGGTTCGTTGGCGGCCGGGGCGCTGAAACGGCCCATCGGGATGGCCTGAGCAGGGTCAATGCACACCCCTAATTCCTCCTGCAGTTCGCGCACCAGCGCCTGCAGCGGCGTTTCCCCCGCATCGATCTTGCCCCCAGGCTGCATGAACGCCTGGGTACCCCGTTTGCGTACCAGCAGGGTTCGACCCGATGGGTCGATCAGCAGGGCAGCGGCAATGCGGATAACGTTGGGCATGGTCAGGCTCGCTCTTGAAAGCCGCTGAGGATCCCATAGGGCCCTGTTACCGGGCAAGGCGGTTGCACAGACGAACGGTCCCTTGCCAATCCGCCAGCGACCCTCCATAACCTTCTCATGAACCTGCCTGCCCAACAGCACCCCGTGCTGGAGCTTTTCCACCCCGCGATCGGCACCTGGTTCCGTCGCCATTTCGCCACGGTCACCGACGCCCAGGCCCGCGCCTGGCCGTTGATTCACGCGCGCCAATCGACGCTGCTGGCAGCGCCGACCGGGTCGGGCAAAACCTTGAGCGCCTTTCTCGCGGTGCTCGATGAACTGTTTCGCCAGGGCCTTGAACACGCGGGCGAACTGCCTGCGCGAACCCAGGTGGTGTATGTTTCGCCGCTCAAGGCACTGTCCAACGACATCCGCCTGAACCTGCAGGCGCCGCTGGAGGGCATCAGCCAGGCACTGGTAGACCAGGGGCTGACGCCCCCACGCATCACCACTGCCGTACGCACCGGCGACACGCCGCAAAAAAAGCGCGCGGCCATGCGCAAGCTGGCCCCACACATCCTCGTGACCACACCTGAGTCGCTGTACGTACTGATGGGGTCTGCCTCGGGCCGTGCTGGCCTGAGCGGCGTGCACACGGTGATCGTCGATGAGATTCACGCCTTGGCCGGCAACAAGCGCGGCGCGCACCTGGCCCTGACCCTGGAGCGCCTTCAGGCGCTCACCGGGCGCGGGCTGCGGCGCATCGGGCTGTCTGCGACCCAGCGTCCGGTGGAGCGCGTGGCAGCCTTTCTGGTTGGCCACCAACGGCCCTGCGCGGTCGTCGATATCGGCCACACCCGCCAGCGCGACCTTGCCCTTGAAGTGCCCCCTGTACCCTTGGGCGCGGTGATGGCCACGGATGTGTGGAACCTGGTCTATGATCGCCTGGCAGCGCTGGCCCGCGAACACCGCACCACGCTGGTCTTCGTCAACACTCGGCGCCTGGCCGAGCGCCTCACCCGCCACCTCAGCGACCGCCTTGGCCACGAGGCCGTGGCCGCACACCACGGCAGCCTGGCCAAAGAGCTGCGCCTGGATGCGGAGCAGCGCCTGAAAAACGGCCAGTTGCAGGTGCTGGTGGCCACCGCTTCCCTGGAGCTGGGCATCGATATCGGTGATGTCGACCTGGTTTGCCAGATCGCCTCGCCAGGCTCTATCGCCGGCTTTTTGCAGCGGGTCGGCCGCTCCGGGCATCAGGTCGACGGCATCCCCAAAGGGCGCCTGTTCGCCACCTCGCGGGATGACCTGATCGAGTGCACCGCCTTGCTCGACTGTGTGCGCCAGGGCGAGCTCGACCTGTTGCACATCCCTCAAGCGCCACTGGACGTACTGGCTCAGCAGATCGTCGCCGAAACCAGCAACCAGCCGTGGCAGGAACAGGCATTGTTCGACTGCCTGCGCCAGGCAACGCCCTACACAGCGCTGGACAGCAAACATTACCAGGCCCTGCTGAGCATGCTCGCCGAGGGCTACAACGGGCGCCAAGGCATCCGCAGCGCCTACCTGCACCGCGACGCAGTGACTGGCACCTTGCGCGGGCGCCGGGGTAGCCAGCTGGCCGCGCTCACCAGCGGCGGGACCATCCCCGAAACCGCCGACTATGCAGTGCTGCTGGAGCCGCAGGCGCTGAACATCGGCAGCGTCAACGAAGACTTTGCCGTGGAGAGCATCGCTGGCGACATCTTTCAGCTGGGCAATGCGTCCTACCGCATCCTGCGGGTGGAACCCGGCCGGGTAAGGGTCGAAGATGCCCAAGGCCTGCCGCCGACCATTCCGTTCTGGCTTGGCGAGGCGCCGGGACGCAGTGATGAACTGTCCGCCGCCGTTGCCCGCCTGCAGGCACGCATCGATGAGCAGTTGGGGCTGAGTAACGGCGTTTTCGCCCCAGTGCTGTCTTGGCTGCAGCGTACCTATGCACTGGACGAGGCCTGCGCCAGCCAACTGCTCGATTACCTGGGCCGTACCCGTGAAGTGCTGGGCGCCCTGCCCTCGCAGAGCACACTGGTGATGGAGCGCTTCTTCGACGAGTCCGGCGGCACCCAGTTGATCATCCATTCGCCCTATGGCAGCCGCATCAACCGCGCCTGGGGCCTGGCCCTGCGCAAACGGTTCTGCCGCACGTTCAATTTCGAATTGCAGGCGGCAGCCAGCGAGGACGCCATCGTGCTGTCGCTGTCGACCAGCCACAGTTTCGAACTGGACGAAGTGTGGCGCTACCTGTCCAGTCGCAGCGCCGAGCAGATACTCATCCAGGCCCTGCTTGAGGCCCCGTTGTTCGGTGTGCGATGGCGCTGGAACGCAGCCGTGGCGATGGCCTTGCCCCGCTACGTCGGGGGGCGCAAGGTCGCGCCACAGGTCCAACGCATGAAAAGCGAAGACCTGATTGCCGCGGTCTTCCCCGACCAGATCGCCTGCCTGGAAAACATCGTCGGTGAACGGCAAATTCCGGATCACCCGCTGGTCGAGCAAACCCTCGACGACTGCCTGCACGAAGCCATGGACAGCGAGGGCTGGCTGGCCCTGTTGAGGCGCATGGAGAGTGGCCAGGTGCGCTTGCTGTGCCGCGACCTGCCGGCCCCCTCGCCGCTGGCCTCGGCCATCCTCAATGCCAGGCCTTATGCCTTCCTTGACGATGCCCCACTGGAGGAGCGCCGCACCCAGGCGGTACTCAACCGGCGCTGGAACGAGGTGCACAGTAGCGATGACCTGGGCGCGCTGGACGCCGATGCCATCAGCGCTGTCCAGGCAGAGGCCTGGCCGCAACCCGGCAGCGCCGACGAGATGCACGAAGCCTTGATGACCTTGGGCGCCGTCAGCCAGCACGAAGTCCAGGCCAACCCGGGCTGGGCCTTGCTGCTGCGGCAACTGGCCAAGGCAGGCCGAGCGTTACGCTTGCCCGACCAGCACCTGTGGCTGGCCCGCGAGCGCCTGAGCCTGCTTCAAACTGTGTACCCGGATGCACGCCTGGAGCCCGAGCTCAATGTGCTCCCTGGCTTCGACCAGGCCCTGGACCCGGACAGCGCTCTGAGCGAGCTGCTGCGCGCCCGCCTGAGCGGCCACGGCCCCCTGACCCTGGCGCAGATCGCCGCACCACTGGGCAAGCCGCAGCCAGCCATCGAACAGGCATTGGCCCGCCTGGAAGCAGAGGGCTACGTACTGCGCGGCCAGTTCAGCCCGGGAGAGGTCCAACGGCAATGGTGCGAACGCCACCTGTTGGCGCGTATCCATCGCTATACCGTCAAACGCCTGCGCCGGGAGATCGAGCCGGTAAGTCTGCAGGACTTCATGCGCTTTCTGTTTGACTGGCAGCACCTGGCGGCCGACGAAAAACTGCGTGGGCCTCAAGCCGTGGCCGAGGTGCTCGACCAGTTGCAGGGGTTCCCTGGCGCGGCTGGCGCCTGGGAGGCAGAACTATTGCCGGCAAGAATCAAGGACTACAGCGCGCACTGGCTCGACGAGGTGTGCCGCAGCGGGCAGTTCGCCTGGAGCCGCCTGGCGGGCAAGGTGTCGAGCAGTACGCTGGCGAGTACGCCGCTGGTGCTGCTGCCACGTCAACACCTGGGCTTGTGGCGCAGCCTGGTGCCTGCGCCGGCTCTGGATGAGCTGAGCCCGCGTGCCACACGTGTGCACGAAGTACTGCAGGCGCACGGTGCACTGTTCTTCGACGAATTGACCCAGCAAGCCCACTTGTTGCCCAGCGAGCTGGAAACAGCGTTACAGGAATTGGTCGGTTCCGGCCTGGCGAGTGCCGACAGCTTTACAGGGCTGCGTAGCCTGATCACCCCGGCGGCGAAACGCTCAGCGCGCACCAGCCGGCGCGGCCATGCGCCGATCTCCACCAGCATGGCGCACGCCGGGCGCTGGGCATTGTTACGCAGGGGCAATGCCGAAGGTGACCACGGGCAACGGCTGGAACACGTCGCTCGCACCCTGTTGAGGCGCTATGGCGTGATCTGTTGGCGGCTGCTGGCGCGCGAAAGTGATGTGCTGCCACCCTGGCGTGAGCTGCTGCGTTGCTACCACCGGCTTGAGGCGCGCGGCGAGATTCGCGGCGGGCGCTTCATCGCCGGCTTGGCCGGTGAGCAGTTCGCCCTGCCGGAGGCAGTCGGGCTGCTGCGCCAGGTGCGCCGACGCGAGATGGAGGGCGCGCTGGTGGTGGTCAGTGCCAGTGACCCGCTGAACCTGATCGGGTCGCTGCTGCCCGGAGCGAAGGTACCGGCGGCCGGCGGCAACCGTGTGTTGTACCGCGATGGCGTGCCGGTGGCCGCGCGAGTCGCCAACCGATACACCTACCTTGTGCAAACCACGGATGACGAGCAGCAACGGTGGCGGCAGAGACTGCTGCGCGAATGATTTTCGATAAGCCGATTTTCATGTTCAGCGCTGCCCAACCGGGCTATGGTCGGGGTTTCCCCAGGCCCTGAGCCTGACCGCGCCATCGTAAGGACCCCGTATGAGCCTGTCACTTCTCAGTCGCTACGCAGTGTTTGCCGCCTGTGTTCTGTTCACCCTGGCGAGCCTGCCGCTGCTCCACCACCAATGGCTGTGGCCATTCACCCTGACCACGGCCGTGCTCAGCCTGATCGGCCTGTTCGACCTGCTGCAGCGACGCCACGCGGTACGCCGCAACTACCCGATACTGGGCAACATCCGCTACCTGGTCGAGGGTATTCGCCCGGAGATCCGCCAGTACCTGCTGGAAGCCGACAGCGATGCCCTGCCCTTTTCCCGCGCGCAACGCTCGCTGGTGTACGCGCGGGCCAAGAACGAGGCGTCGGACAAACCCTTCGGTACGCTGATCGACGTGTACGAGTCCGGCTTCGAGTTCATCGGCCACTCCATGCGCCCGGCGCCGCTGGCCGACCCTGCAAGCTTTCGCATCCACATTGGCGGACCGCAGTGCAGCCAGCCGTATTCGGCATCGATCTTCAACATTTCTGCCATGAGCTTTGGCTCGCTGAGCGCCAATGCCATCCGCGCGCTCAACCAAGGGGCCAAGCTGGGCAACTTCCACCATGACACCGGCGAAGGCAGCATCAGCCCCTACCACCGCGAACACGGCGGCGACCTGGTGTGGGAGCTGGGCAGCGGCTACTTCGGCTGCCGTACGGCAGACGGGCGCTTCGACCCCGAGCGCTTTGCCGCCCAGGCGCGCAGCCCGCAGGTGCGGATGATCGAGATCAAGATGAGCCAGGGCGCCAAGCCCGGCCACGGCGGCATCCTGCCCAAGCACAAGGTAACCCAGGAAATTGCCGAGACCCGCGGTATTCTCATGGGTGAGGACTGCATTTCGCCATCGCGCCACAGCGCCTTCTCCACCCCCATCGAAATGATGCAGTTCAGCGCTCAACTACGTGAGCTGTCCGGCGGCAAGCCGGTGGGCTTCAAGTTCTGCCTGGGCCACCCCTGGGAATTCATGGGCATCGCCAAGGCCATGCTGGAAACCGGCATCCTCCCCGACTTCATCGTGGTCGATGGCAAGGAAGGCGGTACCGGGGCAGCCCCCGTGGAGTTCACCGACCATATCGGCGTGCCGCTGCGCGAAGGGCTGCTGTTCGTGCACAACACCCTGGTTGGTCTGAACCTGCGCGACAAGATCAAGCTCGGCGCCAGCGGCAAGATCGTCAGCGCCTTCGACATCGCCAGCGTGCTGGCCATCGGTGCCGACTGGGCCAACTCAGCGCGCGGCTTCATGTTCGCCATCGGCTGCATTCAGTCGCAGAGCTGCCATACCAACAAGTGCCCCACTGGCGTCGCTACGCAAGACCCGTTGCGCCAGCGTGCGCTGGTGGTCCCGGACAAAGCCCAGCGGGTAGTGAATTTCCACCACAACACCTTGCGCGCCCTGGCAGAAATGCTCGCAGCGGCCGGCCTGGAACACCCGGCGCAACTGGAAGCCAAGCACTTGGTGCGGCGCACCTCGGCCACCGAAATCAAGCTGTTCTCACAAATGCATGTGTTCTTGAAACCGGGGGAGTTGCTCAATGGCGAGGTGAACGGGCAGTTCTATTCGCGGATGTGGCAACTGGCGCGGGCGGACAGCTTTGAGCCGCACGATGAGGTGGCGGCCTGAGGGAACGCGGGGGCCGCTTTGCAGCCCCTGCAGTTGCAGATCAGGAAGCGGAACTGGCTACCCCTTGTACTGCTTTGGGCGCCAGGCGCAACGTGTAGTACAGCACCGTCAGCAGTGCCAGGAACGCCGGCCCGATGTACAGCGCCACACGGGTATCCTCGAAGTACGCCATCAGGCCCACCACCAGTACCAGGAAGGCCAGTGCCAGGTAGGAGCTCAGCGGCCAAAGCCACATGCGGTACTTCAAGCCCTTGCGCTCGGCGGCCGATAGCCCGGCGCGGAACCTGAGCTGCGCCAGCAGGATCATCACCCAGGTCCAGATCGCGCCGAAGGTGGCGATCGATGTCACCCAGACGAACACCTTCTCCGGCACCAGGTAGTTGGCCAGCACACCCAGCAGCAAGGCGCCGATGGACAGCAGCAACGCGTTGCGTGGCACACCGCTTTTTGAAGTACGCGCGAAGACAGCCGGCGCCTGGCCATTTTGCGCCAGGCTGTAAAGCATGCGCCCGGTGCTGAAGATACCGCCGTTGCAGGACGAAAGGGCGGCGGTGATCACCACGAAATTGATGATGCCGGCGGCAGTCTTGATACCCAGGCGCTCGAAGGTCATGACGAACGGGCTGCCCTGGCTGCCGATTTCATTCCACGGGTAGATCGACAGGATCACGAACAGGGCACCGACGTAGAACAGCAGAATGCGCCAGAACACCGAGCCAATGGCCTGCGGGATTGTTTTTTGCGGGTTGCGGGCTTCGCCGGCCGTCAGGCCGATCATTTCCACGCCCAGGTAGGCGAACATGACCATCTGCAACGACATCAGCACACCGGTCACGCCGTTGGGCATGAAGCCGCCGTTGCTCCACAGGTTGGAGATGCCGACTGCCACACCGTCGTTGCCCAGGCCGAAGGCGATGATGCCGATGCCGCCCAGGACCATGGCGATGATGGTGACGATCTTGATCAGGGCGAACCAGAATTCGAACTCGCCGAACGCCTTGACCGCGATCAGGTTCACCGCGCCCATGCTGCCCAGCGCCGCCAGGGCCCAGATCCAGCGCGGCACGTCCGGGAACCAGATGCCCATGTAGATCGCCACGGCGGTGATTTCCGCAACGCAGGTCACCAGCCACAGGAACCAGTAGTTCCAACCGGTCAGAAAGCCCGCCAACGGGCCAAGGTAGTCTTGGGCATAGCGGCTGAATGACCCGGCGACGGGGTTGTGCACGGCCATCTCGCCAAGGGCGCGCATGATCACCAGGATCGCCAGCCCCCCGATGATGTAGGACAGCATGATCGCAGGGCCGGCCATCTCAATGGCTTTGGCCGAACCGAGGAACAGACCGACGCCGATACAGGCGCCCAGCGCCATCAGGCGGATGTGCCGTTCGCCCAGTTCACGCTTGAGCGGGCCGCCTTGTGCGGTCTCGCCATGGGCAGGGTGGTTGCCGACTGGCATAGCAATACAACCTCATTTTGTTATTGGATTAGACCTTCGTGCAGCGCCGGCCATGCCGATAGGCGTGGCGTTGGCTTGCCAGGCTGGCCTTGTGGGCCGGCCCGTGTGCCGGTGTAGAGCGGCCCGGCAGGGCGAAGGGGCCGAGCAGTATAGGAAGCTCGCTGTAGGGCTTTTCACTATAAATAACCAAAAATTTGGAGAGAAACCCGCACGTCTGCTGCAGCCTCCTGGCTCACCCCAGCTACCCCGGCAACAGGGTTGTATGAAAAAACTCACACCAAAGGCGCAGAGGGCACATGAGGTTTCTGCACTTTCTACAAATTTTTCACCTACTGCCTTCAACGTCTAAGCTTCAGACAAGCAAGACGAAAATACCTGGCCGGATTGAAGACTATGGGCGCACTGTGGCAATCGGAACCATCCAGAACGGAAGCACCCGAAACACCTCTGGCCGAGACGCCGCAGCCAAAGCCCCCACGTCAGCGTCGGCTTTGGTGGCGGCTGATCCTGCTGATCCTGCTGGTCGCGATCATCGCCATCGGCTTCGCCGCCTATGACGAGTTCCGTACATCCGACCTGCAGTCCCGCGAATTCAGCAAGCTGGCCAGCACCCTGACCTATTCGCTGCAGCCCGGCCCCAGCGATGCCATCGTCTACCCCGGCGAGGGGCCGTTCGACAAACGCCTGGGCTATAGCGCGCTGGGCGAGTTCCTGCCGCGGCTGCTCAAGCGCGACTACCTGATCAGCGAGCAGGTACGGTTTTCGCCTGCGTTGATGAATTACGTGGATCACGGCCTGTTCGCCCCCTACATCGAGAAAATCCAGGCCGGATTGTCGATCACCGATTGCCGCGGCGAGACGCTGTACCAGTACAACTACCCGCAATACCTGTACCCGAACTTCGCCGCAATCCCACCCGTGATGGTCAACAGCCTGCTGTTCATCGAAAACCGCGACCTGCTGGACCCGAAAGACCCGCAAAACAACCCGGCAGTCGATTGGCCGCGCTTCGCCAAGGCCGCCTACAGCCAGGTGGCCAAATACCTGGCCTTGCCCGGCCAGTCCGCCGGTGGCAGCACCCTGGCCACGCAGCTGGAAAAATACCGCCACTCACCGGACGGCCTGACTGTCTCCGGTGCCGAGAAGATCCGCCAGATGATTTCCGCCAGCGTCCGTGCCTATCAGGGCGGGCCTGATACCACCGAAGCCCGCCAGCGCATCGTGCGCGACTACCTCAACAGCGTGCCGCTGTCGGCGGTGCCCGGCCATGGCGAAGTGCATGGCATGGCCGAAGGCCTGCGTGTGTGGTACGGCGCCGATTTCGACCAGGTCAACCAGGCCCTCACCTCGACCGCAACAGACCCCGACAGCATGGCCGCACGCGGCTTGGCCCTGCGTCAGGTACTGTCGTTGATGATTGCCCAGCGCCGCCCCTCGCATTACCTGACCAAGGGCCGCGTCGAGCTGGCCGAACTCACCGATTCGCACATCCGCGTGCTCGCTGCCAACGGCATCATCGATCGCGCCCTGGCCGACGCAGCCTTGGCCAGCAAGGCGCTGTACCGGGACTGGGTGGCACAGCCAACCATCGTTCCGATCATCACCAACAAAGGCATCAGCCTGGCCCGGAACCGCCTGTCAGGCATGCTCAACCGCCCGCTGTATGACCTTGACCGCCTCGACCTCTCGGCAACGAGCACCTTGCAGGCCGACCTTCAGCTACAGGTCAGCCAGTACCTGAAGAACCTCTCCGATCCTGAATTCGCTGCACAGATTGGCCTGATCGGCGAGCGCCTGCTCACCAGCAAGACCACCGACCAGGTGCGCTACAGCTTCACCTTGTTCGAGCGCACTGCCGATGGCTCACGGGTGCGGGTGCAGACTGACAGCACCGACCAGCCCTTCGACATCAACGAAGGCAGCAAGCTTGAGCTGGGTTCGACGGCCAAGCTGCGAGTGCTCACCACCTACCTGCAGATAATCGCCGAGCTGCACGACAAGTACGCCGGCATGCCAGCCGCCGAGTTGAAGAAGGTCGAGGTCGCCGAACTCGATCGCATCACCCAATGGTCGCTGGAATGGCTGGCGCAGAACAGCAAGAACCAGAGCCTGGATGCCATGCTCGACGCGGCGCTGGAGCGCAAGTACTCGGCCAACACCGGCGAAGCGTTCTTCACCGGCGGCGGCATGCACGTGTTCAACAACTTCCGCAAGGAGGACAACAGCCGCAACCCGACGCTCAAGGCAGCCCTGCGCGAGTCGATCAACCTGCCCTTCATTCGCCTGATGCGCGACCTGGTGCGCTATGTGACCTACCAACAGCCATTCAACCGCGTGCCACTGCTCAAGGACGATTCGGACCCGCGCCGCCAGGAATACCTGGCACGCTTTGCCGACAAGGAAGGCACCAGCTACCTGATGCGCTTCTGGCGCAAGTACCAGCGCAAAACCTCGCAGCAACGCCTGGATACCTTCCTCGACAGCATGCGCGTCACACCGCAGCGCCTGGCCGCAGTACACCGCTATCTGTTCCCGGCAGCGGGCCAGGAAACATTCAATGCTTTCGTGCGCGCGCACCTCAAGGAAGACAAGCGCGCCCTGAGCAAACTTACCGATGGCCGCCTGGCAGAGATGTACGAGGCCTACGGCCCAGGCAAATATGACCTGCCCGACCAAGGCTACATCGCCAAGGTTCACCCGCTGGACCTGTGGCTGCTCGGCTACCTGCTGAAGAACCCGAGCGCCTCAATCACAGAGATGGTCAATGCCAGCCGCTTCGAGCGTCAGGAAGTCTATGGCTGGTTGTTCAAGAGCCGCCATCAGGGTGCCCGCGACAGCCGTATCCGCACCATGGTGGAAATCGAAGCCTTCCTCGATATTCACCGGCGCTGGAAGGGCGTGGGTTACCCGTTCGACCACCTGGTGCCGTCGCTGGCCACCGCCATCGGCAGCTCCGGCGACCGGCCGGCGGCGCTTTCCGAGCTGGTCGGCATCATTCAGAACGACGGTGTGCGCCTGCCCACACTGCGCATCGATACGCTGCACTTCGCCGCCGATACGCCTTATGAAACCAAGCTGAGCAGCGACCCCGACCGTGGCCAGCGAATTCTCCCCGTGGAAGTCGCCCGGGCACTCAAGGGTGCCATGTCGCAAGTGGTCGACGCAGGCACGGCGCGGCGTATTTCCGGCAGCTTCAAGCTGCATGACGGCACCCCGCTGGTGATGGGCGGCAAGACCGGCACCGGCGACAACCGCATCGAAAGCTTCGGCGCCGGTGGCCGGTTGATCGGCTCGCGTTCGCTGAACCGCACCGCCACTTTCGTATTCTTCCTCGGTGACAACCACTTCGGCACGCTGACCGCATTCGTGCCCGGGCGCTCCGCGGAGGCGTTCAAGTTCACCTCGGCGCTGCCGGTGCAGGTGCTCAAGGGTATGGCGCCGATCCTCATGCCCTACCTTGAGCCTGGCAATCCGAACGAGTGCAAACCAAGGAAGATTGCGATGCTCCCGAGTAACCCATCTAATATTTGAATGATAACCATCGGCATTTGACCGCTTGTGTTTAGATATATCTTGAGTAATATCTTGCGATATATCTAAACACACGGAGCCTCGCTGCCATGCGTGAACATTCCGCCCACGACCCTTTCGAGCGCCGGCCCGGCCGGGGTGAACGCGGCCCACGGGTATTCGCCCCCGGCGACCTGAAGCTGTTGATGCTGTCGCTGCTGGCCGAGCAACCTGGGCACGGCTATGACCTGATCCGCCAGATCGAGAACTTGTTCGATGGCAGCTACACGCCCAGCCCCGGGGTCATCTACCCCACCCTCAACTTTCTCGAGGAAGCGGAGCTGATCTACGGCCAGGTGCAAGGCAGCAAACGTCTCTACGCCATCACCCAAGCCGGTAGCGCAGCCCTGGCTGACCAGGCCGTGGCCCTGGACGGCGTGCGCATGCGCATCGAAGTCGGCAAGCGCGCCCTGCGTGGTCACGACCGCCCACCAGAAATTCACGAAGCCGTCGGCAACCTGCGCCACGCCCTGCATATGCACAGCGGCCGCTGGACACCGGAAGAAATCGAGCGGGTCCGCGCCCTGCTCAACGACACTGCCAAGGCCATCGCCGACGGGCCGGCCCCTGCTACGGAGAACCTCCATGAGTGACACCATCCACCGCGTCAATCACGAAATCCGCCAGCGTCGCCTGCAGGTGCTGCGGGTCACCGACCTCACCCCGCGCATGCGCCGCATCACCCTCACCGGCCCCGAGCTGCAAGGCTTCACCAGCCTGGGCAGTGACGACCATATCAAGCTGCTGTTCGCCGAAAACACCGAACAACAGCAGGCCATCGACGCCCGCAACATGGGCCGCGACGGCGGAGCGCGGCCCACCATGCGTGAGTACACGCCGCGGCGCATCGACCTGGCCAACCAGGAACTGGACATCGATTTCGTCCTGCACGGCGATGGCCCTGCATCCACCTGGGCCGCACAGGCTGAACCGGGGCAGACGCTGAACATTGCCGGGCCACGGGCTTCGATGGTGGTCCCGGACATCTTCGACAGCTACCTGCTCATTGGTGACGAAACAGCGATTCCGGCCATCGGCCGTCGCCTTGAAGAACTGCCGGCAGGCCGGCGGGTACTGGCGATCATCCAGATCGAAGATGAGCAGGAGCGCCAAGCGCTGCCGAGCAAGGCTGAGGTTGAAGTGATCTGGGTGAAGCGGGATGAGGATCTACTCGCGCTGGTGCAGGGGTTGAGCTTGCCTGAGGGCAAGCTGTACAGCTGGGTGGCACTGGAGAAATCGCTGACCCGGCAGGCCAAGGCGCTGCTGCTGGAGAAGGGTGCCCCCGAAGATGCCCTCAAAGCGGCTGCCTATTGGCGGGCAGAAGGCACAGCGGACGACGAATGACCTGTGGTGTCAGGCCCGGTCCTTTCGCGGTTTCACCCGCGAAGGGGCCTGCACCGGCCTGGCAAGCCAGCGCCCGCGCCAACAATCGAGCCCGAGCAGTACCAACGCAATGGCCCAAAACCCGGCCAGCACGCCCAGAGCATTGAGCATGACCTGCCCGTAGCCAAGGCTTGCAACGTCTATGAACGGATACGGGTAAACCCCGATCTCACTCCCCCGCCACAGTGCATAGCCAAAGTAGACCGCCGGGTACAGCGCCCACGGCCCCAGGTGCCAGAGCCGCAAATGCCCCTTGGGCACGGCGAACCACCAGTACACAACGTAAAGCGCCGGCATCACATCGTGCAGCAGTTCGTCCGCCAGCCATTGCCAACCCTGGGGTTGCCACAGGTGCCGCAGCAGCACGCTGTAGGCCAGCGCCACCAGCACGATGCTGGCGGCCACAGCGGAACTTACCGAAGGCGAAAGGAACAAGCGCTTGGCGCGCGATTCCCGCCCGAACGCCGCATAGCTGAGCACCGTCGCCACCAGGGTATTGGTCAACACCGTGAAATAGCCAAACACATTGATCAGCCCGCCGATCAGGCTCGCCGCTTCCTGCCAGCGCGCCAGCAGCACCAGGTAGACCTGCACAGCGAGGCCCAACCAGCCAAGCACTGCGGCCAGGGTCAGCCAGGGATGACGCGGCATCTCAGGCGTTGCGCTGCAGTTTCACGTACAGCTGCTCGACCTTCTCCCGGGCCCAGGGCGTCTTGCGCAGGAAGGTCAGGCTCGACTTGATGCTCGGGTCGCTCTTGAAGCAGCGCACATCCACGCGTTCGGCCAGGCCCTGCCATTGGTAGTGCGCCACCAGCTCGGTGAGGATCTGCTCGAGGGTCTTGCCGTGCAGCGCATTGTGGTTGGCCGTGCTCATGCCAGTACTCCCGCGGATAAAAAGATGCGCACATTACACGAGTGTAGTGATGAAGGGGGCGCAGCACTGCCATTACAAAAACCACTGGCAAGCGATGAAACCTCTGTGCTGAAATAGGTACGTTATACAGTAACAAAATATTGCCTCTGCCAAGGACCGCTACTTCCCATGTTGTGCTCTCCCCTACGCCTCTCTCCGCTCGCCGTTGCGCTTTTGCTCGCCTCATCACCCAGCCAGGCTGTTGAGCTCGATCCCCAGGTCATCACTGCCAACCCTCTGGGCAACCGCGAACTGGCTGCTCCCACCACCGTGCTCGAAGGCGACGACCTGCTGCAGCAGCAGCACGGTAGCTTGGGCGAAACCCTCAACAAACAGCCCGGCGTCGCCTCCACCTGGTTTGGCCCAGGCGCCAGCCGCCCGGTGATTCGCGGCCTGGACGGTGACCGTATCCGCATCCTGCGCAACGGCGTCGGCGCCCTCGACGCTTCGGCGCTGTCTTATGACCATGCCGTGCCACTGGACCCGGTCACCGTCGAGCGCGTCGAAATCGTCCGGGGCCCCGCCGCCCTGCTCTACGGCGGCAACGCCATCGGTGGGGTGGTCAATACCTTCGACAACCGCATCCCCGATGCGCCCATCGAGGGTATTCACGGTGCCGGCGAACTACGCTACGGCGGTGCCGATACCACGCGCAGCAGTGCCGGCAAACTGGAAGCCGGTGACGGCACCTTCGCCCTGCACCTGGATGCCAACAGCCGCCAGTTCAACGACCTGCGCATCCCGGGCTACGCCCGCAGTTCCAAGGTGCGTGACGCTGACGAGCCCGGCAGCAAGCACCGCCTGGAAAACAGCGACGGTCGCCAGGATGGCGGCGCAGTGGGCGGGTCCTACCACTGGGATCACGGCTATGCGGGCCTGTCCTACAGCCGCTACGACAGTAACTACGGCTCAGTGGCCGAGTCCGGCGTGCGCCTGGACATGAAGCAGGATCACTACGGCTTCGCCTCGGAACTGCGTGACCTCGATGGCCCCTTCAGCTCGGTCAAGCTCGATGCCGGTTACACCGATTACGAGCACAGCGAAATCGAAGAAGGCGAAGTGCACACCACCTTCAAGAACAAGGGCTATGAGGCGCGGATCGAGGCCAGGCACCAACCGATCGGCCCTCTGGAAGGCGTGATCGGCGCCCAGGTCAGTCGCAACGAATTCTCGGCACTGGGTGAAGAAGCCTTCGTGCCGCACACCGATACCGATAGCCTGGCGTTGTTCATGCTCGAGCAATGGCAGGCCACCGAACGGCTCAACCTGAGCCTGGGTGCGCGCCTGGAACACACCCGCGTCGACCCGGATGCCAAAGGCAACGAAAACTTCGTCGATGCCGACAGCGCCAGCAGCTTCAATGCCCTGAGCCTGTCGTCGGGGGCGGTGTATCAACTCGACCCGGTCTGGGCGCTCGCTGCAAACGTCGGTTACACCGAGCGGGCCCCGACCTTTTACGAGCTTTACGCAAACGGCGCCCACGTCGCCACCGGGGCTTATGAAGTCGGCGACGCCAGCCTGAACAAGGAAAAAGCCCTCTCCGCCGACCTGGCGCTGCGCTTCGACAATGGCACCCACAAGGGCAGCGTCGGGGTGTTCTACAGCCACTTTCGCAACTACATCGGCCTGATTGGCACGGGCACCCTGCGCGAGGGCCATGACCACGATGATGGCGACGACGACCATGATCACGACGATGGCGGCTTCCCTGAGTATCAGTACCGGGGCGTACGGGCGCGCTTCTACGGCCTCGAAGCCCAGGACCGCTGGCAGTTGGTCGAAAACCGCTACGGCAGTTTCGCCCTGGAGCTGTCGGGCGACTATACCCGTGCCAAGAACCTCGACAGCGGCGAGCCGCTGCCGCGTATCGCGCCGTTGCGCCTGAACAGCGCACTGGTCTGGGAGCGGGACCGCTGGCAGGCGCGTGTGGATGTGCAGCATGCCGCGTCGCAGCATCGCAAGCCGGCGAACGAGACCAGCACCGAGGGTTACACCACCCTGGGCGCGAGTGTCGGCTATCGCTTCGATATCGGCCAGAGCCAGTGGCTGGCCTTCGTGCGCGGTGAAAACCTGACAGATCAGACCGTGCGTTATGCCAGTTCGATTCTGCGCGATATCGCGCCGGCGCCGGGGCGCAGCGTCGAAGTGGGCCTGCGTACAACCTTCTGACCACCTAGGGGCGCGCTGCGCCCCTTTCGCTCACTGTTACCGCTGCGGCAACAATCAACTGCGACAATTTGTCTTTTTTTCTTACAAGTTCCCCTATATCCTCCCCGCCGCAAGCTGAATCGCTTCACTTACCTCACCTGTCGCCATTTCCATCGAAGAGCTCGCTCATCGGTGCGCTTGCCGTTTTTTTCGACAATCAAAAGATAGCGCTATCTCATGTTCTCACTGCCCAACATTCGCTACACCGGCACCGCTCTGCTTGCCATGACCGCCTGTTTTACGTCCACCACCAGCGCCAGTGAAATGTTCGCCAGCGACTCGCCATGGATGCTGGGTGACTGGGGCGGCACCCGCAGCGAACTGCTGGAAAAAGGCTACGACTTCAACCTCGGCTACACCGGCGAGATGGGCAGCAACCTGCACGGCGGCTACGACCATGATCGCACCGCGCGTTACAGCGACCAGTTCACCTTTGGCAGCCACCTGGACCTGGAAAAGATCCTGGGCTGGCAAGACACCGAACTGCAGCTGACCATCACCGAACGCCACGGGGACAATATCAGCAACGACCGCATCAACGACCCGCGGGTCGGCGGCTTCACTTCAGCCCAGGAAGTCTGGGGCCGCGGTGAAACCTGGCGGCTGACCCAGATGTGGATCAGGCAGAAATACTTCGATGGCGCCCTGGACGTGAAATTCGGCCGCTTCGGTGAAGGCGAGGACTTCAACAGCTTCCCGTGCGACTTCCAGAACCTGGCCTTCTGCGGCTCGCAGGTGGGCAACTGGGTTGGCGGCATCTGGTACAACTGGCCCGTCAGCCAGTGGGCGCTGCGCGTGCGCTACAACATCAACGACGCGCTCTACGCTCAGGTCGGCGTGTTCGAACAAAACCCCTCCAACCTGGAATCTGGCAACGGTTTCAAACTCAGCGGCAGCGGTACCCAGGGTGCCGTAATGCCGATCGAACTGGTGTGGAGCCCGCGGGTCAATGGCCTGAAAGGGGAATATCGCGCCGGGTACTACTACAGTAATGCCAAGGCACAGGATGTTCTGAAGGACAGCGACGGCCGGCCGGCCGCCATCAGTGGCGCCACCTACCGCAGCAGTTCGAGCAAGCACGGCCTGTGGATCGGTGCCCAGCAGCAGGTTACCTCGCTGGCCACTGACCAGTCGCGCGGCCTGAGCCTGTTCGCCAATGCCACAGTGCACGACAAGAAGACCAATGCCATCGACAACTATGTGCAGGCAGGACTGGTATACAAGGGCCCCTTCGATGCCCGCGCCAAGGACGACATCGGTTTCGCCCTCGCCCGCGTGCACGTCAACCCCGCCTACCGCAAGAACGCCCGCCTGGCCAACCAGGCAGCCGGCCTTTACGACTACGACAATCCCGGTTACCTGCCCGTGCAGGACACCGAGTACAGCGCTGAACTCTATTACGGCATTCACTTGGCCGACTGGCTCACGGTGCGCCCGAACCTGCAGTACATCCGCCATCCGGGCGGGGTGTCGCAGGTGGACGATGCCCTGATCGGCGGCCTGAAGATCCAAAGCACTTTCTGACAACCCTTCACCTAACGGAGAACATACGATGAGCACTGACGGTGCCAAGAATGGAAGCCGCTGGCTACCGCGCCTGATAGGCGTACTGCTGCTGTTGATGGGCCTGGCTTTGCTGGCGGGCGGTATCAAGCTCAGCCAGCTCGGCGGGTCACTTTATTACCTGATCGCCGGTATCGGCTTCGCCGTGGCGGGCGCACTGCTGCTGGCTCAGCGCCGGCTTGCCCTGGGCCTGTACGGCCTGGTGCTGCTGGGCAGCACGGCCTGGGCACTGCTGGAGGTGGGCCTGGACTGGTGGCAACTGGTGCCACGCCTGGCCATCTGGTTCGCCATCGGCGTTGTGCTGCTGCTGCCTTGGGCACGCCGCCCGCTGACCGGGCCGGGCAACAAGGCCAATACCGCCCTGCTCAGCGTTGCCGTGCTCGCCTCGGGCGCTTGCGCGCTGGGCAGCCAGTTCACCCACCCGGGTGAAGTGTTTGGCGAACTGGGCCGCGACAACAGCGAAATGGGCAGTGCCGCCCCCGCGATGCCCGACGGCGACTGGCAAGCCTATGGCCGCACCGAGCATGGTGACCGTTATTCGCCGCTGCGCCAGATCACCCCGCAAAATGCCTACCGCCTGGAAGAAGCCTGGCGCATCCGCACCGGTGACCTGCCAACGGACAACGACCCGGTCGAGTTGACCAACGAAAACACGCCGCTGAAGGCCAACGGCATGCTGTACGCCTGCACCGCCCACAGCAAGGTGCTGGCCCTGGACCCGGACACCGGCGCCGAGATCTGGCGCTACGACCCGCAGATCAAGAGCCCGGTGGGTACCTTCAAGGGCTTCGCCCACATGACTTGCCGCGGCGTTTCGTATTATGACGAGAACAACTACGTCAGCCGCGATGGCAGCCCGGCGCCGAAAGTCTCCGACGCAGGCCAGGCTGTCGCTCAAGCCTGCCCGCGCCGCCTCTACCTGCCGACGGCCGACGCCCGCCTGATCGCCATCAATGCCGACAACGGCAAAGTCTGCGAAGGCTTCGCCAACCAGGGCGCGATCGACCTGACTACCGGTATCGGGCCGTTCACTGCCGGCGGTTATTACTCCACCTCGCCGGTGGCGATCACCCGCAGCCTGGTGATCATCGGCGGCCATGTCACCGACAACGAGTCGACCAACGAGCCCTCCGGCGTGATCCGCGCCTACGACGTGCACGATGGTCGCCTGGTCTGGAACTGGGACAGCAACAACCCCGAAGACACCCAGCCACTGGCCCCGGGCAAGACCTACAGCCGCAACTCGGCCAACATGTGGTCGCTGGCCAGCGTCGATGAAGACCTGGGCATGGTCTACCTGCCGCTGGGCAACCAGACACCCGACCAGTATGGCGCCAACCGCACCCCGGGTGCAGAGAAGTACAGCGCTGGCGTGGTGGCCCTGGACCTTGCCACCGGCAAGGCGCGCTGGAACTACCAGTTCACTCACCACGACCTGTGGGACATGGACGTCGGCAGCCAGCCAACCTTGGTTCACCTGAAGACCAAGGAAGGCGTCAAGCCCGCGATCATCGTACCGACCAAGCAGGGCAGCCTGTACGTACTCGACCGTCGTGATGGTACCCCCATCGTGCCGATCCGTGAGATCCCGGTACCGCAAGGTGCGGTCAAGGGTGACCACACTGCACCGACCCAGGCCCGCTCCGACCTCAACCTGCTGGGCCCGGACCTGACTGAACAGGCCATGTGGGGCGCCACGCCGTTCGATCAGATGCTATGCCGTATCCAGTTCCGTGAACTGCGCTACGAGGGCCAGTACACGCCACCGTCCGAGCAAGGCTCGTTGGTATACCCAGGCAACGTCGGCGTGTTCAACTGGGGCAGCGTCTCGGTCGACCCGGTGCGCCAACTGCTGTTCACCTCGCCGAACTACATGGCCTTCGTGTCGAAGATGGTGCCGCGCGAGCAGGTTGCCGCCGGCAGCAAGCGCGAAAGTGAAACCAGCGGCGTGCAGCCCAACACTGGCGCGCCTTACGCCGTGATCATGCACCCGTTCATGTCGCCGCTGGGCGTTCCGTGCCAGGCGCCGGCCTGGGGTTACGTGGCAGCCATCGATCTGTTCACCAACAAGGTGGTGTGGAAGCGCAAGAACGGCACCACCCGTGACAGCACGCCGATTCCGATCGGCCTGCCGGTGGGTGTGCCGAGCATGGGCGGCTCGATCGTCACTGCCGGTGGTGTGGGCTTCCTCAGCGGCACGCTGGACCAGTACCTGCGTGCGTATGACGTGAACAATGGCAAGGAGCTGTGGAAAGCCCGCCTGCCAGCGGGTGGCCAGGCCACGCCGATGACGTACACCGGCAAGGACGGCAAGCAGTACGTGCTGATCGTCGCCGGCGGCCACGGTTCCCTGGGCACCAAAATGGGCGATTACATCATCGCTTACAAACTCGCCGAGTAAGCGGCAAGCGGCAAGCGGCAAGCGGCAAGCGGCAAGCTACAAGCTACAAGCTACAAGCGAGAGCGGGGCCTGCGCGGTCCCGCTTTTTTCTTGCAGCTTGAAGCTTGAAGCTTGAAGCTTGAAACCCATGGGCCAGCGCCCCATCTAAGCACCATAGCCATTCACGCAGGTGCCCCATGAGCGACCAGCAGGATTTTCCGGAACAACCCGACGAAAACAGCGAAATTGAACACCTTGAGGGTCAGGCCCAAAGCGCGCCTGGCCACGCACTAGCCCTGCCCGGCCAGCAATTGCCAGACAAGGTCTACGTGATTCCGATTCACAACCGCCCGTTCTTCCCCGCACAAGTACTGCCGGTCATCGTCAACGAAGAACCCTGGGCCGAAACCCTCGATCTGGTGGCCAAGACACCGGATCACTGCCTCGCCCTGTTCTTCATGGACACCCCGCCCGAAGATCACCGCCATTTCGACACCGCCGCCTTGCCCGAGTACGGCACCCTGGTCAAGGTGCACCATGCCAGCCGCGAAAACGGCAAACTGCAGTTCGTCGCCCAGGGCCTGACTCGCGTACGCATCCGCACCTGGCTTAAGCACCATCGCCCGCCTTACCTGGTCGAAGTCGAATACCCACGCCAGCCAAGCGAGCCGACCGACGAGGTCAAGGCCTACGGTATGGCCCTGATCAACGCGATCAAGGAACTGCTGCCGCTCAACCCGCTGTACAGCGAAGAGCTGAAGAACTACCTCAACCGCTTCAGCCCCAACGACCCATCGCCTCTTACCGATTTTGCCGCCGCCCTCACTTCCGCCACCGGCAACCAGTTGCAGGAAGTGCTCGATTGCGTGCCCATGCTCAAACGCATGGAAAAGGTCTTGCCGATGCTGCGCAAAGAGGTCGAGGTCGCACGCCTGCAGAATGAGATTTCGGCCGAGGTCAACCGGCAGATCGGCGAGCACCAGCGCGAATTCTTCCTCAAGGAACAGCTCAAGGTCATCCAGCAAGAGCTTGGCCTGACCAAGGACGACCGCAGTGCCGACCTCGAACAGTTCCAACAGCGCCTGCAAGGCAAGACCTTGCCGGAGCAGGCCCAAAAGCGCATCGATGAAGAAATGGCCAAGCTGGCCATCCTTGAAACCGGCTCCCCCGAGTACGCCGTCACCCGCAACTACCTGGATTGGGCCAGTGCCCTGCCCTGGGGCGTGTACGGCAAGGACAAGCTCGACCTCAAGCATGCGCGCAAGGTGCTCGACCAGCATCACGCGGGCCTCGATGACATCAAGGAACGCATTCTGGAGTTCCTCGCCGTGGGCGCCTGGAAGGGCGAGATCAGTGGTTCGATCGTCCTGCTGGTGGGCCCGCCTGGCGTGGGCAAGACCAGCATCGGCAAATCCATCGCCGAATCGCTCGGCCGCCCGTTCTACCGGTTCAGTGTCGGCGGCATGCGCGACGAGGCCGAGATCAAGGGGCACCGGCGCACCTACATCGGCGCCCAGCCAGGCAAGCTTGTGCAGGCGCTGAAAGATGTCGAGGTGATGAACCCGGTAATCATGCTCGACGAAATCGACAAGATGGGCCAGAGCTATCAGGGCGACCCGGCCTCGGCGCTGCTCGAAACCCTGGACCCAGAACAGAACGTCGACTTCCTCGACCATTACCTGGACTTGCGCCTGGACCTGTCCAAGGTGTTGTTCGTGTGTACCGCCAACACGCTGGACTCGATCCCCGGCCCACTGCTCGACCGTATGGAAGTGATCCGCCTGTCCGGCTACATCACCGAAGAGAAGCTGGCCATCGCCAAGCGCCACCTTTGGCCCAAACAGCTGGAAAAGGCCGGCGTGGCCAAGACCAGCCTGGCCATCAGCGATAGCGCCCTGCGCGCCGTGATCGAGGGCTATGCCCGCGAAGCCGGCGTCCGCCAGCTGGAAAAACAGCTGGGCAAACTGGTGCGCAAGGCGGTGATCAAGCTCTTGGATGCCCCGGATGCCAAGCTCAAGATCGGCACCAAGGACCTGGAGGCCGCACTCGGCATACCTGTGTTCCGCAGTGAGCAGGTGCTGGCAGGCAAAGGCGTGATTACCGGCCTTGCCTGGACCAGCATGGGTGGCGCGACACTGCCGATCGAGGCAACCCGCATCCACACGCTCAATCGCGGCTTCAAGCTCACCGGCAAGCTGGGTGATGTGATGAAGGAGTCTGCCGAGATCGCCTACAGCTACGTCAGCTCCAACCTCAAGCAATTCGGCGGCGATCCGGCGTTCTTCAACGAAGCCTTCGTTCACCTGCACGTGCCGGAAGGTGCCACGCCCAAGGATGGCCCGAGCGCCGGTATCACCATGGCCAGCGCACTGCTATCGCTGGCCCGTGACCAGGCACCGAAAAAAGGTGTGGCCATGACCGGCGAGCTGACCCTCACCGGCCAGGTCCTGCCGATTGGTGGCGTACGCGAAAAGGTCATCGCGGCGCGGCGGCAGAAGATCTTCGAACTGATCCTGCCCGAGCCCAACCGCGGGGATTTCGACGAATTGCCTGACTACCTGCGTGAAGGGCTGACCGTACACTTCGCCAAGCGCTTTGCCGACGTGGCCAAAGTGCTGTTCTGACCCGCGACGGCCCCATCGCCTGCAAGGCCACCCCCGGTATTCCAATTGTTTGTGGTTCAGTGGAGTACCGGTGGGGGCGGGCGTGCAGGCGGTGAGGCCGGCACTGACAACACAAAACCCCTCTCTGTTCGGTTATCCTCAGGCCTTCGCCAGCCTCTGGAGCCACCATGACTGCCCCTCGTCTGCTCGTTCCCCTGAGCCTTGCCCTGCTCACCGCCTGCGCCCAGCAGCCCAGGCACACCGTCGAACTTGACGCTGAAAGTGAATGCCCCCAGCGCCTCAAGGTCGGCCAGCCGCTCACCCTGACCCTGCCCAGTAATCCCTCCACCGGCTACCGCTGGCTGGTGCAGAACCCGGCCTCGAACATCTTGCGCAGCCTTGGCCCCGAGGTTTACAGCGCGCCCGAGGACGCCGGCATCGTCGGCAGCGCGGGCTTATCCACCTGGCGCTTCGAAGCCCGCGCCGCCGGCGAAGGCCATCTGGTGCTGGTCTATCAGCAGCCCTGGGCCCCGGAAGTTCGGCCGGTGCAGACCTTCGATTGCGCGGTGCGGGTCGACTGAACGCACAGCGCTGGTCAGCCGACCATGCATCCTTGGCACGGTTTGGCTAGAATGCCGGCCCTGCCAATCGTCAGCCGCCTGGATTCACCGTGAGCAAACAACCCGACCGCCTTTTCGCCCAGCCTCTGGAGCAAGTTCCCGACTTCGTGTTCAACGAAGACGTGGTGCGTGTGTTCCCGGACATGATCAAGCGCTCGGTGCCCGGTTACCCGACCATCGTCGAGAACCTTGGTGTGCTGGCCGCGCGCTTCGCCCAGCCTGATACCGCCCTTTATGACCTCGGCGCATCGCTGGGTGCCGTTACCCAGGCGCTGCGCCGCCATGTGCGCAGCGAGGGCTGCCGGGTCATCGCCGTGGACAACTCCGCCGCCATGGTCGAGCGCTGCCGCCAGTACCTCACCGCGCAGGACTCGATGTTCCAGGAACTGCTGCCGGTTCAGGTACTGGAGGCCGACATACTGGCCCTGCCCTTCGAGCCCGCCTCGGTCGTGGCGATGAACTTCACCCTGCAGTTCATCGCCCCGGAACAGCGCCTGGCGTTGCTTGGCCGCATCCGTCAGGCGTTGCTGCCCGGTGGCGCACTGATCCTCTCGGAAAAGCTGCGTTTCGCCGATGACCAAGAGCAGGATCTGCTCAATGAACTGCACCTGGACTTCAAACGTGCCAATGGCTACAGCGAACTGGAAATCGCCCAGAAGCGCAGCGCCATCGAGAACGTGATGAAGCCCGACACCCTGCACACCCACACCGAGCGCCTGCACGCGGCAGGCTTCAGCAAGGTGGTGCCGTGGTTCCAATGCCTTAATTTCGCCTCGCTGATAGCCCTGCCATGATCGATCTGTCCCCTCTCGTCCGCCGCCTGGCGGGCACCCCACTGGCTTGTTGGTCGCAAGGCCTGCAAGCACAACTTCAAGCCAAGCTGGAGAAAGGCCACGGCGATCTCGAGCGCTGGCGCGGTGCGCTGGACGCCCTGCCGGCACTGCTGCCAAGCGAAATCGACTTGGTCGACGGCCTGCGGCTGGACTGTGACTGCGACGATGCCACCCGCGCGCAGATGCGCCAGGCCCTGATGGGCCTGTCGCCTTGGCGCAAAGGGCCGTTCGACCTGTTCGGCGTGCATGTCGACACGGAGTGGCGCTCGGACTGGAAGTGGTCGCGCGTGGCTCCGCACCTGAACCTGCAGGGCAAGCGTGTGCTCGATGTGGGTTGCGGCAACGGCTATTACCAATGGCGCATGCTCGGCGCAGGCGCCGACATGGTCATCGGCGTTGACCCCAATTGGCTGTTCTTCTGCCAGTTCCAGGCCGTGCAGCGGTACCTGCCCGACTTGCCGGCCTGGCACCTGCCGTTTGCGCTGGAAGAGCTGCCAGCCAACCTGGAAGGTTTCGACACGGTCTTTTCCATGGGGGTGTTCTACCATCGCCGCTCCCCCATCGAGCACCTGCTGGCGCTCAAGGACTGCCTGGTCAAAGGGGGTGAGCTGGTACTGGAGACGCTGGTGGTCGAGGGCGACGAGCAGCAGGTACTGGTGCCTGAAGACCGCTATGCGCAGATGCGCAACGTCTGGTACCTGCCATCGGTACCGGCGTTGGAGCGCTGGTTGCGCCGTGCGGGTTTCAGCGATGTGCGCTGTGTGGATGTCAGTGTGACCAGTGTCGAGGAGCAGCGCAGCACCGAGTGGATGCGCTACCAGTCGCTGGGGGACTTCCTCGACCCGCACGACCACAGCAAGACCATTGAGGGATTGCCCGCCCCACGCCGCGCCACCCTGTTGGCGCGCAAATGACGGCTTTGCGCAGCGTCATGCCAGTCAGTTGCTAACCGCCCTATCGCCGGCAAGCCGGCTCCCACAGGTATGGCGCAAACCTCAAGAACTGCGCTGTACCTGTGGGAGTTGGCTTGCCGGCGAAGGGCCGCAAAGCGGCCCCAAACTGCCTGACTGACTGGCACTAATCCTGGGCCACCAAGGCCGCCACAGATCCAGCGCAAACCTCAAGAACTGCGCTGTACCTGTAGGAGCTGGCTTGCCGGCGATGGGCCGCAGAGCGGCCCCAAACTGCCTGACTGACGGCACTAACCCCTGCCCCGTCCGCAAACAGCGATGCAGCGATGATCAGCGCGAAGCTGCAACGATCAGCGCCTTCATCTCTGCCACCGCCGCCTTGAAACCTACGAACAGTGCATGGGCCACCAAGGCGTGGCCAATGTTCAATTCATTGATGCCCTTGATTGCCGCCACCGCCTCGACGTTGTGGTAATGCAGACCATGGCCGGCATTGACGATCAGCCCCTGGCCGACGCCAAAAGCGACGCCATCGACGATCCTCTTGAGCTCCTCAGCCACCTCAGTTGGCGTTTGAGCATCGGCATAACGGCCGGTGTGCAATTCGATCGCCGGGGCCCCGACGCGGCGGGATGCCTCGATCTGCCGCTCGTCGGCGTCGATGAACAGCGACACTTCAGCGCCAGTGCGCGACAGGCGCTCTACCGCAGCCTTGATCCGTGCCTCCTGGCCAGCCACGTCGAGGCCGCCCTCGGTGGTCAGTTCCTGGCGTGTTTCAGGCACCAGGCAGATGTGTGCCGGGCGAATCTTCTCGGCGAACGCCATCATCTCTTCAGTGACGCCCATCTCGAAATTCATGCGGGTTTGCAACACGTCCTTGAGCAACACCACATCGCGCTCCTGGATATGCCGGCGGTCTTCGCGCAGGTGCACGGTGATGCCATCGGCGCCTGCTTCTTCGGCATCCAGCGCAGCCTTGACCGGGTCCGGATAGCGTGTGCCGCGGGCCTGGCGCAAGGTAGCCACGTGGTCGATGTTGACGCCGAGAAGCATACGGTTGCTGTGAGTCACGAAAGGCTCTCCTGAAGATTTAGCCCCACAGCATACGACGTGCTCAGCGCTTGCGAAACAGTTCCCGACTGACCAGCGGTTTTGGCCCCAGATGGACCGCCAGCGCCTGACGCATCAGGCGCTTGGCCGCCAGCAGAGCACCAGGTGCATCCCAGTCCGCCTGGGCGAGGGCCAACAGCTGCGCGCCGTTGAACAAACCAGGCTGCACCAGGTAAACGCGCTCAAGGCCGGCATCGACCTGCAAGCGGTAAAGCCCATCAGCCTCGATGGGCTCGTCGCTGACGTCGTGGTCAAGCGCAAAGGCGTAGCCCAAGTCTTCCAGCAGGCGCCACTCGAAGGAGCGCAGCAGGGGCTCCAACGGCCGCCCGGCGGCCAGGGCCTGCAAGGTCAGTGCGTAGTGCTCGAAAAGTTCGGGTTGTGGTGCCTCGGCAGGCAGCAGGCGCATCAGCAGCTCATTGAGGTAGAGGCCGCTGAACAGTGCATCGCCATGCAGCCAGGCAGCGACGCCCATGCTGTCCAGGCGCCCGACGTTCTTGAGCTCACTGCGCCCGCGCAGTTCCACTTCCAGCGGCACGAACGGCCGCACCAGGCTGCCACCCTTGCCCCGTGCTCGGCGCAACACCGCGCGCACGCGCCCTTGCGGCGTGAAAAAGTCCACCAGCGCGCTGGTTTCCTTATAGGCACGGCTGTGCAGCACGTAGGCTGGTTGGCCGACAGGTTGTTCCATGAAGTGTGGCCTGAAAGCAAAGCGGCCCGGAGAGATCCGGGCCACTGGAAGGGTTACCGGTCGCCGTAGCCCAGCGAGCGCAGTGCGCGCTCGTCATCGGACCAGCCGCCTTTGACCTTGACCCAGAGGTTGAGCATGACCTTGGCGTCGAACAGGGTTTCCATGTCCTTGCGGGCGTCGGAGCCGATGCGTTTGATGCGCTCGCCCTTGTCGCCAATGATGATCTTCTTCTGGCCGTCACGTTCAACCAGGATCAGCGCATGGATGTGCAGCACATGACCCTGCTGCTTGAACTCCTCGATCTCCACGGTGATCTGGTAGGGCAACTCGGCACCCAGCTGGCGCATGATTTTCTCACGCACCAGTTCAGCGGCCAGGAAACGGCTGCTGCGGTCGGTGATCTGGTCTTCCGGGAAGAAGTGATCGTTTTCCGGCAGGTGCTTGGCGATCAGCGCCTCCAGTGCGTCGAGGTTGTGACCTTGCTGGGCAGAGATGGGTACCACCTCGGCATTGGGCAGTTGCTCCTGCAGCCACTGCAGGTGCGGGATCAGCTCGGCTTTCTCGTCCATGCGGTCGGTTTTGTTGACGGCAATGATCAGCGGGCCGGTCACGTACTGAACGCGTTCGAGCACCAGTTGGTCCTCATCGGTCCAGCGCGTACGGTCAACCACGAAGATCACCACATCGACGTCCTTGAGGGCCGCCGAGGCATTGCGGTTCATGTAGCGGTTCAAGGCCTTGTCGTTGGCCTTGTGCATGCCGGGGGTATCGACATAGATGGCCTGCACATCACCCTCGGTCTTGATGCCGAGCATGTTGTGGCGGGTAGTCTGTGGCTTGCGCGAGGTGATCGCCAGCTTCTGGCCGAGGATATGGTTGAGCAAGGTGGACTTGCCCACGTTGGGGCGGCCGACGATGGCCACGTAACCGCAGCGGGTCGGATTGTTCTCAGTCATTGCCATTCTCCACGCCCAGGGCGATCAATGCGGCGGCGGCGGCGACTTGCTCGGCAATACGCCGGCTCACGCCCTGGCCACGGCTCTTGTTGTTCAGCAGCACCACTTCGCATTCGACGAAGAAGGTACGGCAGTGCGGTTCGCCCTGGATGTCCACCACCTCATAGCGAGGCAGCTCACAGCTACGCGACTGCAGAAACTCCTGCAGGCGGGTTTTCGGGTCTTTGTTGGTATCGACCAGGGTCAGGCTTTCGAACTCGTCGGTCAGCCAGGCCAGCACGCGCTCGCGAGCGGTCTGCATGTCGGCATCAAGATAGATGGCGCCGATCAGGGCTTCGAGGGCGTCGGCCAGGATCGACTCGCGGCGGAAACCGCCGCTCTTGAGCTCACCGGAGCCCAGGCGCAGGTACTCACCCAGGTCGAAACCACGGGCCAGACGGGCCAGGGTCTCACCCTTGACCAGACGGGCACGCAAGCGCGACAACTGCCCTTCGCGGGCCTGCGGGAAGCGCTCGAACAGCGCCTCGCCGGCCACGAAGTTGAGAATGGCATCGCCAAGAAACTCCAGGCGCTCATTGTTGCGCCCGGCGTAGCTGCGATGGGTCAGGGCCAGCACCATCTGGTCCTGGTCTTTGAAGGTGTAACCGAGCTTGCGCTCGAGACGGGCAAGGGAAGCACTCATGCAGCCACCCGCTGGTTGTTCAACGCGTTGTTCAAATCAACATCCTGAAAGACTGTTTGGCTGTGGCCCGTCGCGGCGAGCAACGAATCTCTCGATCCCTGAGAACACAGCCTATGTCAGAAATGCATTCGGCGCTGTCTGCTGGACAGCGCCGAAGGGTATCAATGGATCAGGCCGACCCGCGACAGGTTGGGCAAGTGGCTGAGCTTTGGCTCTGGCCAGCTCATCCAGACCGCGAAGGCCTTGCCGACAATGTTCCGGTCCGGAACCATGCCGTGCAGTTCCTTGGGAATGTTCGGGTCATCCCAGTAACGGCTGTCGTTGGAGTTGTCGCGGTTGTCGCCCATCATGAAGTAATGGCCAGCCGGCACGGTCCACTGCTGATCCGGCGGCATGCGATAACGGGTCATTTCCTTGCGGATCAAGTGCTCGGTTTCGCCAAGTTTTTCCTTGAACAGCTCGGCGCTGCCCAGGGTACCTGGCTCGGCACCGACCAATTGCTCGGCCACTGGCTGGCCATTGACGAACAGCCGCTTGTCGCTGGTGTAGCGGATCTGGTCGCCTGGCAGGCCCACCACACGCTTGATGTAATTGACGTTCGGGTCGCTTGGGTAGCGGAACACCATCACATCACCGCGTTGCGGGTCACCCACCTCGATGACCTTCTTGTCGATCACCGGCAGGCGAATGCCATACGAGAACTTGTTCACCAGGATGAAATCGCCCACTTCCAGGGTAGGTTTCATCGACCCCGAAGGAATCTGGAACGGCTCTACCAGGAAGGAGCGCAGCACCAGTACGATGAACAGCACCGGGAAGAACGACTTACCGTACTCGACCAGCAGCGGTTCCTTGTTCAGGCGCTCGACCACCGCCATTTCTGGCTGAGTGACACTACCCTGGTAGTTGGCGACCGCCGCCCGCCGGCGCGGAGCCAGGAACAGCAGGTCGATCAAGCCCAACAGACCGCAAACGGCTACGGCGATGACTAGCAACAGCGGGAAATTTAGCGACATAGGACCTAGCTATCCAACCTGAGCACGGCGAGGAAGGCTTCTTGTGGAATCTCCACGTTGCCCACCTGTTTCATGCGTTTCTTACCGGCCTTCTGCTTCTCCAGCAGCTTTTTCTTACGGCTGACGTCACCACCGTAGCACTTGGCCAGTACGTTCTTTCTGAGCGCCTTGACGGTTGTCCGCGCAATGATCTGGCCGCCAATGGCTGCCTGGATCGCCACATCGAACATCTGCCGCGGGATCAGTTCCTTCATCTTCTCGGTCAACGCACGGCCTTTGTAGGCCGCGTTGTCGCGGTGCACGATCAATGCCAGGGCATCGACCTTGTCGCCGTTGATCAGTACATCCAGCTTGACGAGGTTGGCCGATTGATAGCGATCGAAATGATAGTCCAGCGAAGCATAGCCGCGGCTGGTCGACTTGAGGCGGTCGAAGAAGTCCAGCACCACTTCGTTCATCGGCATGTCATAACGCACCTGCACCTGGCTGCCGAGGAACTGCATGTCGCGCTGTACCCCACGCTTCTCGATGCACAGGGTGATGACGTTGCCCAGATGCTCCTGCGGCACCAGGATGGTCGCGGTGACGATCGGCTCGCGGAAGTCGGTGACAGACGAAACATCAGGCAGCTTGGACGGGTTGTCGACCACGATGGTTTCGCCGGTCTTGAGTTCCAGCTCGTAGATCACGCTTGGCGCGGTGGTGATCAGGTCCAGGTCGTACTCGCGTTCCAGGCGCTCCTGGATGATCTCCATGTGCAGCATGCCCAGGAAGCCGCAACGGAAGCCGAAGCCCAGTGCGTCGGAGCTCTCGGGCATGTACTGCAGCGACGAGTCGTTCAGGGTCAGCTTCTGCAGGGCGTCGCGGAAGTCCTCGAAATCGTCGGAGCTGACCGGGAACAGGCCGGCATAAACCTGCGGCTGAATCTTTTTGAAGCCTGCCAGCATTTCGACCTCGGGGGTCGAGGACAGGGTCAGGGTGTCGCCGACCGGCGCACCATGGATGTCCTTGATGCTGGCAATGATGAAGCCAACTTCACCGGCTTTCAGGTCAGCGGTCTGGGTATGTTTCGGGGTGAACACACCCACGCTGTCGACCAGGTGCACCTTGCCGGTGGACTTGACCAGAATCTTGTCGCCCTTCTTGACGCGGCCCTGGCGCACGCGCACCAACGAAACCACGCCCAGGTAGTTGTCGAACCAGGAGTCGATGATCAACGCCTGCAACGGGGCATCGATTTCGCCCACAGGCGCGGGGATGGTGTGGACCAGACGCTCGAGCACCTCGTCGACGCCCATGCCGCTCTTGGCACTGCACGCTACCGCATCGGTGGCGTCGATGCCGATGATCTTCTCGATCTCGTCCTTGACCCGATCAGGGTCGGCCTGGGGCAGGTCCATCTTGTTCAGGACCGGCATGACCTCAAGGCCTTGCTCGATGGCGGTGTAGCAGTTGGCGACGGACTGGGCTTCGACGCCCTGGCCGGCGTCCACCACCAGCAGCGCACCCTCACACGCCGCCAGGGAACGCGAGACTTCATAGGTGAAGTCGACGTGGCCGGGGGTATCGATGAAGTTCAGCTGGTAGGTCTTGCCGTCCAGCGCCTTGTAGTGAAGCGTGACGCTGTGGGCTTTGATGGTGATCCCGCGTTCGCGCTCCAGGTCCATGGAGTCGAGAACCTGAGCTTCCATTTCGCGTGCCGTCAGGCCACCGCACAACTGGATGAAACGGTCGGCCAGCGTCGACTTGCCATGGTCGATGTGGGCGATGATGGAGAAATTGCGGATATGACTCAAATCACTCACGGGTCAACACTCGAAAAGGCTGCGAGCCGGACGCCCGCCGAAAAATAGCCGGGAATTGTACCTCAACCAGCAGGGATATGGGAGATTCCTCTGACGCACGATACAGGCTGAGTGCCCCCAATAATTGTGAACGTTCATGAAAAAGGGCAGCCGAAGCTGCCCTTTGCGACTGACAAGCCGGCTTATTCGGCCAGCTTGAAGGTGATGAAGCTGGCACGGCCCTGGCGCAGCACGCGCATGGATACCGAACGGTTCTTCGGCAGCTCCTTGGCAATTTCGGTGAACTGCTTGGCCGAGGCGATCGCCTGGTTGTTCAAGTGGCTGATAACGTCACCTGGACGCAGGCCAATCATGGCAGCCGGGCCATCCTGGACTTCTTTGATGACCACGCCACCCTTGAGCTCCAGGGACTTCTTCTGCTCGGCAGTCAGGTCGGAGACGGACACACCCAGGCGGTTGCTGCTGCGCTCGGCACTGCCATCGGCACCCGTGCCGGTACCGATATCGGCATCGTCATCAGGCATCGCACCAATGGTCACATCCAGGTTCTGGCGTTTGCCATTGCGGATGATTTCCAGCTTGGCCTTGGCGCCAGCTTTCAGGGTGCCGACCAAGTGTGGCAGGTCGGCCGACATGACAATCGGTTGGCCGTTCATGCTCAGGATCACGTCGCCCACCTGCAGGCCGCTCTTGGCTGCCGGGCCATCTTCCAGCACCTGCGCCACCAGGGCGCCGGCCGGCTTGTCGAGGCCGAAGGATTCAGCCAGGTCCTTGTTGACCTCCTGAATGACCACACCCAGCCAGCCGCGGCTGACCTTGCCGTCTTTCTTCAACTGATTGGAAACATCGAGGGCGACATCGATCGGGATGGCGAACGACAGCCCCATGAAACCACCCGAACGGGTGAAGATCTGCGAGTTGATACCCACGACTTCGCCATTCATGTTGAACAGCGGCCCACCGGAGTTGCCCGGGTTGATGGCCACGTCGGTCTGAATGAAGGGCACATAGGTGTCATTGGGCAGGGTGCGGCCTTTGGCGCTGACGATCCCTTTGGTCACCGAATGATCGAAACCGAACGGCGAACCGATGGCCAGCACCCACTCACCCACCTTGAGCTTCTCGGAGTCGCCCAGTTTGACGGTGGGCAGGTTCTTGCCGTCGACCTTGAGCAGGGCCACGTCGGTGCGCGGGTCGGTGCCGACCAGCTTGGCCTGCAGCTCGCTGCGATCCGACAGACGGACGATGATCTCGTCGGCATCGGCAACCACGTGGTTGTTGGTCAGCACATAGCCGTCACTGGAAATGATGAAGCCTGAACCCAGCGACTGGGCCTCACGCTGACGGTCACCTCGGGGCGAACGCGGCTGCTGCGGTATGTTGCGCTCGAAGAACTCACGGAACATCGGCGGCAACCCTTCGAGGTCCGGCATCTGCCCGGCAGCAATACGGCGGTCCGGCAGTTTTTGCTTGGTACTGATGTTGACCACTGCCGGCGAGGCCTGCTCGACCAGAGTAGTGAAGTCAGGCAAGGCTTCCTCGGCCTGGGCAGTAAGCACCTGGCCGAGCATCAGCACGGCGGCGAACATCGATAGATAGGATTTCAAGCGTGGTATTGACATACGGCTCCCGTCACAACGAGCGTAGTTAACATAAGACCGCCTGCAAAAGCAGGAAAGGTCAGACTCCAAGAAGCCTGACCTATAGAAAATTTACAGATGGATTGCAAATGACAATGCTTTAATTTCATTTCAGCTGCATGTCCGTGCGCCTTGGCATGAGCCGAAAAAGGGCGCCATTACTGGCGCGCCTGAGCATCCTGTGGCCGCATCGAGAGTGCGACGCGTTCTGCGGTACCCAGCGGAATTTCGCCGACCACGGTGACCATCACCTTGCCCTTGGGCGTGTTCAGGCGACGTGAAACGGCAGACGTGGGGCCCAGTTGAGTACGCACATCGGCACTGGCATCTTCGGTAACCGGCTCCAGAAACACCGAGAAGCGCGCCAGGCCATCGTCGTACATGAGACTGCTGACGGTGCTGTTGCGAGACGGGTCACGCCGCACCGCGCTGTTGATCAGCTCGAAACCCGGCGGCAGCCAGTCCGAGCGCCAGCCTGCGACCGCTTCGGTCTTGGTGCTGGCCACCCGCTCCACCGGTTTGCAGGCGGCACTGGCCTTCAGATCGGCATCGGTTGGCAAGTCATCGGTATCCAGGCGCGTCATCTGGAAGCGTTCGAGCAATTGCCCCTTGTCGTTGAGCATCAACGAGCGCAGCGGCAGGCCGGTCTTGCTGTCCAGATGCAATTCGAATGCGTAGCGATGCTGGTCGCGCGGTGTCAGGGTGACAATGACCGCATCGCGCCCGGCGACACGTGACTTGCCTGCTAGAGCCAAGTCGTACCAGCTCATCAACTTGAGGGGGTCGAGCATGCGCGGCGCGGCATCAGGCAAGTCGCTCACACCACTTGCCAAGGCACCGCCAATACATTGCACCTTGCCATCCACGCGCACGATTTCCTGAGCGGTACCGTCAAGCTGCAGCAGCCGTTCGCTGACCTTGCCGTCATGCACCCGATGCCAGATATCGTGGGAGGAGAAGCTGCCATTTCGTTCGTAAACGAAGGAGCCCTGATAACTCTGCTTCTGTTCGGCTTGTGCCAGCTTGCTCAGCCATTCGCTTGCCTCAGGCGACGAATTGGCTGCCAACGCTGGCACCGTCATGCAACTGCCTAAAAGCAGCGACAAGAGAGGTAGCGCGCGCATGATCCTCCTTACTTAGCGGTTTTCCAGGCTGGCGGCGCGGGCATACGGCAGGGCAGTTTCAGTACCCTTGAGCGCGGATTCCTGCGCATGCTGACGCAGATAGCCCGGCAGACGCTGATCCCAGCCGGCCTGGTTCTGCAGCACGCCATTGGCCATCGGCCCGGTCGGTTGCTCACTGCTTTCACTATAGCCTGCCAAAACGGCTGGGCCCTGAGTTTGTGGCATGCTCAGGCCCTGCTGGGCAGGTTGTTGCGCAGCCAGTTCGGCACCGGTGATCTCGTCCTGGTTGTACATGCGCACACCCGCCAGCACAGCGACAGTCACCGAAGCGGCAACGGCCAGGCGACCAATGCTGCGCCATGGGCCTTTGTTGACCTTGGCCGGCACGGCTTCGTCAGCCAGGGCGGCAGACACCGCCGAGGCGATATCCAGTTTCGGCAGCAACAGCTCCTTGTGCATCGCTGCGCGGGCAACCTGGTAACGCGACCAGGTGGCACGGGTTTCGGCATCATCGACGGCGCTCAGCACCCGTCGCAATTCCAGTTCGTCCGCTTCGTTATCCATTACCGCGGACAGCGATTCCTGCAAAGCTTCACGACTCATGGCGGTTCCTCTCTTGGCTATCGCCGCTGTCTCAGGTTTCCTGCAACAAGGGCTGCAGGGCTTTGTCTATGGCCTCCCGAGCGCGGAAGATTCGAGAGCGCACGGTACCCACCGGACATTGCATGACACTGGCAATGTCTTCGTAACTCAACCCGTCGAACTCACGCAGGGTCAGTGCCGTGCGCAAATCTTCGGGCAGTTGCTGGATGGTGCGATGGACTGTGCCTTCGATTTCATCCCGCAACAGGGAGCGTTCTGGGGACTCGAGATCCTTGAGGCCATGATCGCCGTCGTAAAACTCCGCATCCTCGGAGCTCACATCGCTGTCTGGCGGCCGTCTTCCACGGGACACCAGATAGTTCTTCGCCGTGTTGATGGCGATGCGGTACAGCCAGGTATAAAACGCGCTGTCACCGCGGAAATTGCCAAGCGCACGGTAGGCCTTGATAAAGGCTTCCTGCGCCACATCCTGGGCCTCGTGGGTATCGTGAACGAACCGCACGATCAACCCGAGAATCTTGTGCTGATACTTCAGCACCAACAGATCGAACGCTCGCCTGTCGCCGCGCTGCACGCGCTCTACAAGCTGCTGATCCTCTTCCTGGGTTAGCATGAACACTCCTCAATGGACTCGAAGGAGCGTTGCATCAGCCATCGTTCAGGCTTGCAAACATAGACTCGGGCTTTTCGCAAAAGTTCTCTCCTCCAAGCAAGTTTCCTGCGGCCCTTGACTGGCTCGCACGGAAGACGCAGCGCGGGCAAGGCCGGCAGCGTCGATAATCAGGTTTCGGATACGCAGGTGTCAGCCCGGATAGAGCCGCCGCCTCGCGTCGCCGCGCGAAATGATGGCGCACGGGCAGCCTTCCTAGGATTTCCAGCCATGTAGGAAAGTTCCCAGGAAGATTACCCTTACGTCGCAAGTGGCATGGAAATTGGCCACCACAGGCTGCTATAAAGGCAACCCGGCCGCTATTCACGATAGTTTCACAATGCCATCTACGCGTGACTATTGTGCCGTGCCCCCTCCAAAGATTACTAGTGTCCCGACATGAGCCAACAATTCCAACATGATGTCCTGGTGATCGGCAGCGGCGCAGCCGGTCTCAGCCTGGCACTCAACCTGCCCGCCCACCTGCGCATCGCCGTGCTGAGCAAGGGCGACCTGGCCAATGGCTCGACCTTCTGGGCGCAAGGCGGCGTGGCGGCGGTGCTGGACGATTCCGATACCGTGCAGTCCCATGTCGAGGACACCCTCAACGCCGGTGGCGGCCTGTGCCATGAAGAGGCGGTGCGATTCACCGTCGAGCACAGCCGCGAAGCCATCGAGTGGCTGATCGAGCAAGGCGTGCCTTTTACCCGCGATGAGCACGCCAGCGTTGACGATGGCGGTTTCGAATTTCACCTGACCCGCGAAGGCGGGCACAGTCACCGGCGCATCATCCATGCCGCCGACGCCACGGGCGCGGCCATTTTCACCACGTTGCTGGAGCAAGCCCGCAAACGCCCCAATATCGAACTGCTCGAGCAACGCGTAGCGGTCGACCTGATTACCGAGCGGCGCCTTGGCTTGCCCGGCGAGCGGTGCCTGGGCGCCTATGTACTGAACCGCAACAGTGGCGAGGTGGATACCTTCGGCGCGCGCTTTACCGTGCTTGCTACCGGCGGTGCCGCCAAGGTCTACCTGTATACCAGCAACCCAGATGGTGCCTGCGGCGATGGCATCGCCATGGCCTGGCGCGCCGGCTGCCGGGTTGCCAATCTGGAATTCAACCAGTTCCATCCGACCTGCCTCTATCATCCGCAAGCCAAAAGCTTCCTGGTCACCGAAGCCCTGCGCGGCGAAGGCGCCCTGCTGCGCCTGCCCAATGGTGAGCGCTTCATGCCGCGTTTCGACCCCCGTGAAGAACTGGCTCCGCGCGACATCGTGGCCCGGGCCATCGACCACGAGATGAAGCGCCTGGGTGTGGACTGCGTCTACCTGGACATCACGCACAAACCGGCCGACTTCATCAAAAGCCACTTCCCGACCGTCTATGAGCGCTGCCTGACCTTCGGTATCGACATCACCCGCCAACCGATCCCGGTAGTGCCGGCCGCCCACTACACCTGTGGTGGGGTGGTGGTCGACGATCGCGGCCATACCGACGTCCCGGGCCTGTACGCCATCGGCGAGACCAGCTTCACCGGCCTGCACGGCGCCAATCGCATGGCCAGCAACTCGCTGCTCGAGTGTTTCGTCTACGGCCGTTCGGCTGCCGCAGACATCGAGGACCGCCTGGCCCAGATCGCCATGCCCAAAGCCCTGCCCTGCTGGGATGCCAGCCAGGTCACCGACTCGGATGAGGATGTGATCATTGCCCACAACTGGGACGAACTGCGGCGGTTCATGTGGGACTATGTGGGCATCGTGCGCACCAGCAAGCGCCTGCAGCGTGCCGAGCACCGCGTGCGCCTGCTGCTGGACGAGATCGACGAGTTCTACAGCAACTACAAGGTCAGCCGCGACCTGATCGAGTTGCGCAACCTGGCACAGGTGGCGGAGTTGATGATCCGCTCGGCCATGCAGCGCAAGGAAAGCCGCGGGTTGCACTACACCCTGGACTACCCCGGGATGCTGGCTGAGGCCAAAGACACCATCCTGAGCCCAGCCTGAGGGTCGATGCCGCTTTGGCAGGCAAACCGCAAGGGCAGACGCGGCGCCTGCCTAGCGGGCCGCGACCTCTGCCCACCGGCGCCGGCTGAATTTCAGCCGTACCCGCAGACGCCGATGCTGATCAGCCGCCGTGGCATCGCCGACAACGCACTGGCTCTCGGCCAGCCAGCGCCCAGGCCTGGTGAACCGCAATACCACCAGGCCCGGCAGCGCCACGCTGTCGCGACACAGGCGCACCGCCTGCCAGCCCCCGGCACGGCTGAAAAGCTGCCAGCCCTCTGGATCCCGGCGCAGGCCAGTGACGGCTTGAGCATGGGTCAGCAGTATGCGTCGAGGGATCACCCAGCGGGCGTGGGCCAGGCAAGCGCCTGAGACAGCGAGGGAAAACCACCAGGGCAGCGCACTCAGCCACAAGGCCAGCAACGCCAGCACCTGGCAGATCAGGTAGGCCGCCAGCAGCAGGCGCGAACCCTGCCAACGGCACTCGAAAAATTCACTTGGGCTGGACACGGTCCAGAATGATGCGAACCATGCGCTGCAGCTCCGGGTCTTCGGACTCGGTACGCTCCATGAACCAGCCGAACATATCCTGATCCTCACAGCTCAACAGGCGAACGTAGAGTTCGCGATCGGCTTCGCTCAGGGTCGGGTAGACCTCCTGGGTGAAAGGCACCAGCAGTACGTCGAGTTCCAGCATGCCGCGACGGCTGTGCCAGAAAAGCCGGTTGAGTTCAGTTTGTTCGACCATGGGGCCCTCCTCAAATGGGCGGCCAGTATACAGCCAGGCGCACGAAGCGGCACGAGGCGTTGGTCTAGTCACCTACCTATTTTGTTACTGGCGTTCTATGATGGCCGCCAGTCTTTAGCCACCGCGATCCCCCATGGCCGATTCCGCTTTCTACTGCCCGCTGTCCCACGAGGGCATCCTCGCCGTCCGCGGCTCCGATGCCGGCAAGTTCCTGCAGGGCCAATTGACCTGCAACATCAACTACCTCAGCCCCGAGTACGCTAGCCTGGGCGCCCGCTGCATGGTCAAGGGGCGCATGCAGTCGAGCTTCCGCATCCTGCCCGAAGGCAACGGCTACCTGCTGGCCATGGCCAGCGAGCTGCTCGAGGCACAGCTGGCCGACCTGAAAAAGTACGCTGTGTTTTCCAAGGCCACGCTCAGCGACGAAAGCGCTGCCTGGGCGCGGTTTGGCCTGCAGGGCGGTGACGCGGCGCTGCTGGCCTTGGGTTTGAAGGTGCCGACCAACGCGGGCGCCACCGAACGCCATGAAGGCCTGATCGCCGTGGCCGTCTCCGAGGGGCGCGTGGAGCTTTGGGTACCGGCGGACGCCGCCGCCAGCGTGCGCGAAAAACTGGCAACCTCATTGCCTGAAGCACCGCTGAACGACTGGCTGCTGGGGCAGGTCCGTGCCGGCATCGGCCAGGTCATGGGCCCGACCCGTGAGCTGTTCATCCCGCAGATGATCAATTTGCAGGCGGTCGATGGCGTGAGTTTCAAGAAAGGCTGCTACACCGGCCAGGAAATCGTCGCGCGCATGCAGTATCTGGGCAAGCTCAAGCGACGCCAGTACCGCCTGCTGCTGGACCAGCAAGCTATTCCTGCCCCAGGGGCGCAGATCTTCTCGCCGACCCATGGCTCATCGGTTGGCGAAGTGGTCATTGCCGCTGGCACGGGCCAGGGCTGCGAACTGCTAGCGGTACTCAGTGCCGAGGCCGTGGAGGATGACAACCTGCACCTGGGCAGCCTGCAAGGCCCACGCCTGCAGGTTTCGAGCCTACCCTACGAACTGGATCGCGACCGGGAAATCCAGCGCTGACCAGCCCGCCACCCCTGCTGTAGAGAAGTAAATGAACAAGCTGGCCGAGATGGTTCAAGCACAGTTGCTGGCTGCCATCGCCAACGATGACCTGGTCCTGCCGACCCTACCGGAAGTTGCCTTGAGCATCCGTGAGGCCGCCGAGGACACGGAAATCAGCGTTGCTGCCCTGAGCAAGGTGATTGGCCGCGATGCGGCCCTCTCCGCCCGCCTGATCAAGGTAGTGAACAGCCCCCTGCTGCGGGCGGCGATCGAGGTCACCGACCTGCATACGGCCATCACCCGCCTGGGCATCAACTACAGCTGCAACCTGGCCATCGGCCTGGTGATCGAACAGATCTTCCACGCACGCTCAGCGGCAGTCGAGCAAAAATTACGGGATATCTGGGCCAATAGCCTTGAAGTGGCGGGCATCAGCTATGAAATCTGCCGCCGCTTCACCCACCTCAAGCCTGACCAGGCTACCCTCGGCGGCCTGGTCAACCAGATCGGCGCGCTGCCGGTACTGATCTACGCCGAAGAGCACAACGAACTGCTCTCGGACCCGGTATGCCTGCACTACGTGATCGAGCAGATCCAGCCTGTGCTGGGGGACAAGATCCTTTCGTCATGGGAATTCCCCGAGCAATTGGTCAACCTGCCAAGCCAGGTGCAGGACCTGGACCGGCGCACCGACAAAATCGACTACATCGACGTGGTGCAGATCGCCCGCTGCCTCAGCCAGCGCGGGCGCAGCCGGCCTCTGGCGGCGTTGCCGGCCTATCGCCACCTGGGGTTGCCGTTTGGCACGGAGCTGGAGGTTGGCGAGCTGCTGGAAGCGCGCAGCATGCTGCGCTAGCCGTGGCTTGCCCGCCAACGGTGCCGCGCAGGCAAGGCCTCAGTCAGCGATAAAACTCACGCGCACTTTCAGCCCGCCCTTCTCGCCGTCGTGCAGACTGATCTGCGCCAGGTGCGCGCGACAGATCTCACCGACGATCGCCAACCCCAAGCCAGTGCCTTGGGCGCTGCGTCGATAGAAGCGCTCGAACACCCGCTCGCGCTCATCTTCGGGAATACCGGGGCCATCATCCTCGACCTCCAGTATCGCTGGCGCCAGCACCCGCAAGATCACGTTACCGCCCGCCGGGGTATGGGCCAGCGCGTTGTCCATCAGGTTGCTGAGCAATTCGTTGAGCAAGGTCGGCTCACCTTTGAGCCACACCGGCGCCGCGGCCTCCAGCGCCAAGGCCACACCGCGTTTATGCGCCAGCGGCGCCATGGCCATGCCCAGCTCGCGGGCCAGCTGGCTGAGGTCCAGGCGCTGAGCGCCACCCTCGGCGATTGCCCGGGCGCCATTTTCCACACGGGCCAACGACAACAGCTGGTTGGCCAGATGGGTCAGCCTGTCAGTGCCTTGGGCGGCAGACTCCAGCGTCTGGTGCCACTGTTCGGGCTGTTTCGCCCGCAAGCCCAGCTCGACCCGCGCCTTGAGAGCCGCCAACGGCGTGCGCAGTTCGTGGGCGGCCTCGGCAATGAATTGCGCCTGGCGCTCGAACTGCCCTCGCAAGCGTTCGGTGAAGTGATTCAAGGCACGCACCAGCGGGTCAAGCTCACGCTGCACCTGTACCAGCGGCAGCGCGCGCAGGTCATCCGGCTGACGCTCTTCCACGGCTTTGCGCAGACGCTCCAGAGGGCGCAGCGCCGCACTCACCGCGAACCAGACCATCCCCAATGCCCCGAGCGCCAGCATACCCAGGCGCAGCAGGGTGTCGGCCATCAGCCCACGGGCCATGCTCACCCGCGCCTCCTCGGTCTCGGCCACCCGGATTTCAGCCATGCCGTTCATGTTCGGCTCGCTCACAGCCTTGAGCAGGCTGACCACGCGCACGTCCTGCCCGAGGTAGGTGGCGTTGTAGAAGCGCGCCAGCGCCGGGTAATCGTCCGTACGCGGTGTGCCTGGCGGCGGGGGCGGCAGGTTCTCGTAGCCCGAGATCAGTTTCTGGTTGATGTCCAGCACCTGGTAGTAGATGCGCCCGGCACTGTCGTAGGCAAAGGTGTCCAGCGCCACGTAGGGCACGTCCGCGCTGAGGGTGCCGTCGCGCTGGGACAGGCCGGCGGCGATGGTCCGCGCCGATGCCAGCAAGGTCCGGTCGTAGGCCGTATCGGCAGCCTCGCGCCCATTCCAGTAGGCGCTCAGGCCGCTGGCCAGCATCAGCACGACCAGCAGCAGCGCCAGGTTGCCCAGCAAGCGCCCGCGCAGGCTGCCGTTGTCACGCATCGCGGTGCTCGAGCAGGTAGCCGAGGCCGCGGAATGTGACAATGGCCACCGGCTGGCCGTCGAGCTTCTTGCGCAGGCGGTGGATGTAGATTTCGATGGCGTCAGGGCTGGCCTCTTCGTCCAGGCCAAAGACCTGGGCGGCCAACTGCTCCTTGCTCATCACCCGGCCGGGCCGGGCGATCAGCGCCTCGAGTACGCTCTGTTCACGGGAGGTCAGGGTCAAGGTGTCCTCGCCCAGGGTGAACCGCCGGGTATCAAGGTCATACACCAGCGGACCGCAGCGTTGCTGGCGCTCGCCGCCCAGTACGCTGCGCCGCAGCAGCGCCTTGACCCGTGCTTCCAGTTCGGTGAGCTCAAAAGGTTTGGCCAGGTAGTCGTCGGCGCCCAGGTTCAGGCCATGCACCCGGTCCTTCACATCGCTGCGCGCAGTCAGCATCAGCACCGGCAGGGTCTTGCCGCGCCCACGCAGGCGGGCCAGCACTTCAAAGCCGTCCATGCGCGGCAAGCCCACGTCGAGCACGGCAACGGCGTACTCCTCGCTGGCCAGCGCCAGGTCGGCGGCCACGCCGTCATGCAGCACATCCACGGTCAAGCCATGGCTCTTCAGGGCCTGGGCCACGCTTTCGGCCAGTTGTACGTGGTCTTCGACCAGCAGCACACGCATCGGATTCTCCCTGCTCGGGTGGGGCGGTGGCGCGGAGTGTACCGCTGTAGCCCGGTCTGTGAAGCCCCTCGTAACAAACCTTTCAGGCTGAAAGGTTAGCGAAAGGTTCGTTACCTAGCATCGCACCACGGTCGCCCCATGCGCCGAAAAAAAGCACCAGCAAGGTGCAACCAATAAGAACAATAACGGAGTCATCCTCGATGCTGTCATCGCAGCCGCAGGCGTTCGCGCCTACCCGTTCCCTTCCCGCACGCCCATACGCATACGCTTGTGCCTTCGCGCTTGCCGGCGTCGCCCCGATGAGCCAGGCCGCCTTCTTCGAAGACAGCACGGCAACCTTCGAAACCCGCAACATGTACTTCAACCGCGACTTTCGCGACGGCACCAGTGCGCAGCAGTCCAAGCGCGACGAGTGGGCCCAGGGCTTGATGCTCAACTTTGAGTCCGGCTACACCGACGGCACCGTGGGCTTTGGCCTGGACGCCTTGGGCATGCTCGGCATCAAGCTCGACTCAAGCCCCGACCGCGCAGGCTCTGGGCTGTTGCCGACCCACGATGATGGCAAGGCCGCCGATGAGTACTCCAAACTCGGCCTGACCGGCAAAGTGAAAGTGTCCCAGACCGAACTGAAAATCGGCTCGCTGATCCCCGAACTGCCGACCCTGCAGCCCAACGACGGGCGCATCCTGCCGCAAACCTTCGAGGGCGGCCTGGTCACCTCCAAGGAGATCAAGCACCTCACCTTCACCGGCGGGCGGCTGGAGAAGGCCAAGGATCGCAACGACACCAACTGGGAAGACCTGGCCCTGAACAACAAGAACGGCCGCTTCGGCGGCACGTTCTCGGCCGACAACCTCGACCTGGGTGGCGTCGACTACCAGTTCACCGATCGCATCACCGGCAGCTACCACTTCGCTCAGCTCGATGACATCTACCGCCAGCACTTCCTCGGCATGGTCGCCACCCAGCCTTGGGGCCCGGGCACCTTCGGTGCCGACCTGCGCCTGGCCGTGAGCGACGATCAGGGCCAGGCCAAGGCCGGTAGCATCGACAACACCACCGTCAACGGCATGTTCAGCTATGCCTTGGGCGGGCACAAGGTGAGCGCCGCCTACCAACACCTGTCAGGTGACAGCGCCTTCCCTTATGTCGATGGTGCCGACCCATACCTGGTCAACTTCGTGCAGATCAACGACTTCGCCGGGGCCGACGAGCGCTCGTGGCAAGTACGCTACGACTACAACTTCGCAGCGCTGGGCGTCCCGGGCCTGACCTTCATGACCCGCTACATCAACGGCGACAACGTCAGCCGCGCCGATGGCAGCGAGGGCAAGGAGTGGGAACGTAATACCGAGTTCAAGTACGTGGTTCAAAGCGGCCCGTTGAAAAACGTCGCCGTGCGCCTGCGCAACGCTACCTTCCGCTCGAATTTCGCCCGCGATGCCGACGAAGTACGGCTGCTGGTGAGCTACAGCGTCGCCCTGTGGTAACCCATAACAACAACGCTAACGGAGATAGACGATGACCTTTTCATTGCGCCGCCTCGCCCTGGCTACCGGCTGCCTGCTGCTGGCCGGCCATGCCATCGCCGCCGAACCCAAACGCCCCGAATGCATCGCCCCGGCCTCGCCCGGTGGCGGCTTCGACCTGACCTGCAAGCTGGTGCAAAGTGCCCTGGTGCAGGAGAAGATCCTCAGCAAACCGATGCGCGTCACCTACATGCCAGGTGGTGTCGGCGCAGTGGCCTACAACGCGGTGGTAGCGCAGCGCCCAGCGGATGCCGGCACCTTGGTGGCATGGTCCAGCGGCTCCTTGCTCAACCTGGCCCAGGGCAAATTCGGCCGCTTCGACGAAAATGCCGTGAAATGGTTGGCGGCGGTCGGCACCAGCTACGGCGCCATCGCGGTGAAAAGCGATTCCCCCTACAAGACCCTGGATGACTTGGTCGCAGCGCTGAAGAGAGACCCGAGCAAGGTGGTGATCGGCTCTGGCGGTACCGTCGGCAGCCAGGACTGGATGCAGACAGCCCTGATCGCCAAGGCCGCCGGCATCAACCCACGCGACCTGCGCTACGTGGCCCTTGAAGGTGGCGGTGAGATTGCCACTGCGCTGCTCGGTGGCCATATCCAGGTCGGCTCCACCGATATCTCCGACTCCATGCCCCACATCCAGAGCGGCAACATGCGCATCCTCGCCGTGTTCTCGGAAAACCGCCTCGACGAGCCGGAGATGAAAAACATCCCCACCGCCAAGGAACAGGGCTACGACATCGTCTGGCCGGTGGTGCGCGGTTTCTACCTTGGGCCGAAAGTGAGCGACGAGGAGTATGCCTGGTGGAAGGACTCCTTCGACAAGATGCTTGCCTCTGAAGACTTCGCCAAGCTGCGTGACCAGCGCGAGCTGTTCCCGTTCGCAATGACCGGCGCAGAGCTGGACACCTATGTGAAGAAGCAAGTGGCGGACTACAAGGCACTGGCCAAGGAATTTGGCCTGGTTCAGTAAGCCTGGGCGCCTGTACTGGCCACATCACCGGCAAGCCGGCCCCCACGGCGACAGCGTAGGGAGCCAGCTAGCCGGCGAAAAGGCCTGCACGGCCACTGCAACCTCAATGAGGATTCCCAATGATCCTGCAACGCCTCTTCGCCCTGGCTCTGCTGGCGCTGTGCGCCGTCCTGGCCGTGATGGCCTGGCCCTACCAGGCGGCCTTTTCCTACGAACCGGTCGGCCCACGGGCCTACCCGCTGTTGATGCTTGGCCTGATGAGCCTTGGCCTGCTCTATCTCGCCATACGCCCCACGCCCATCGTGCACAAGGACGACGAGCCTGCGCTGGACCGCGCGACCCTGACCAAGATTGCTGTCTGCGTCGGCCTGCTGCTGGTCTTCGCCAGCACCTTTGAAGCCTTGGGCTTCATCCTCAGCGCCATCCTGGTTGGCATCCCCATGGCGCGCTTGTACGGCGGCCGCTGGCTGCACAGCACCCTCGTGGTGGTAGGCATGAGCCTGTTCCTCTACTGGCTGTTCGACCGCGTGATGGATGTGCCCCTGCCCCTCGGCCTGCTGAGCGTACTGGAGAACTGACAGATGGATACCTTGAGCTACCTGGGCCAGGGCTTTGGCGTTGCCCTGACCCCCTACAACCTGGTTACCGCCCTTTCGGGCACCCTCATCGGCACCGTGGTCGGCCTGCTGCCGGGCCTGGGCCCGATCAACGGCGTGGCGTTGCTGATCCCGATCGCCTTCGCCCTCGGCCTGCCCCCAGAGTCGGCACTGATCCTGTTGGCAGCGGTGTACCTGGGCTGCGAATACGGCGGGCGGATCAGCTCGATCCTGTTGAATATCCCGGGCGAAGCCTCGACCGTGATGACCACCCTGGACGGCTACCCGATGGCCCGCAACGGCCTGGCTGGCGTTGCCCTGTCGCTGTCGGCGTGGAGTTCGTTCATCGGCGCACTCATCGCCACCTGCGGCATGGTGCTGTTCGCCCCATTGCTGGCGAAATGGGCGATCGCCTTCGGGCCGGCGGAGTACTTCGTGCTGATGGTGTTCGCCATCGTTGCGTTGGGCGGCATGGCCGGGGACAAACCGCTGAAGACCTTCATCGCCGCACTGATCGGCCTGTTCCTGTCAGCGGTGGGCATCGACGCCAACAGCGGCGTGTACCGCTTCACCGGTGACAGTGTGCACCTTGCCGACGGTATCCAGTTCGTGGTGCTGGTGCTGGGCCTGTTCTCGATCAGCGAAATCCTGCTGCTGCTGGAGAAGACTCATCATGGCCACCAGGCGGTCAAAGCCACGGGGCGCATGCTGTTCAACTTCAAGGAAGCAGCCTCGGTGTTCGTCATCAATGTTCGCTGTGGCGTGCTCGGTTTCATCATGGGCGTGCTGCCAGGTGCGGGTGCGACCCTGGCCAGCGCCGTGGCCTACATGACCGAGAAGCGTATCGCCGGCGAAAGTGGCAAGTTCGGCAAGGGCGATGCCCGTGGCCTGGCTGCCCCGGAAACGGCCATCGGCGCGTCCTGCTGCGGCGCCCTGGTGCCGATGCTGACCCTGGGTGTTCCCGGCTCGGGCACCACGGCGGTGATGATCGGTGCACTGACCCTGTACAACATCACCCCCGGCCCCCTGCTGTTCGAACAGCAACCTGACATTGTCTGGGGGCTGATCGCTTCGCTGTTCGTCGCCAACATCATGCTGGTGATCCTGAACATCCCGATGATCCGCATCTTCACGCGCATCCTCGCCGTACCGAACTGGGCGCTGGTGCCAGTAATCGCGATCATCACCGCGATCGGTGTATACGCCGTGCACGCCACCACCTTCGACCTGTTCCTGATGGTCGGCATCGGCATCATGGGCTACATCCTGCGCAAGCTGGACTTCCCGCTCTCGCCCATCCTGCTCGGCTTCATTCTGGGCGGCCTGATGGAGCAGAACCTGCGCCGTGCGCTGTCGATTTCCAATGGCGAACTGGGCATTCTGTGGTCGAGCTCGATCAGCATGGGCATCTGGGCACTGGTGGTGTTCATGCTCTGCCTGCCGCTGCTGCGTATCTGGCGCAAGCGCAGCCTGCAGCGCCGGGCGATGGCCGATGCCTGATCGGTCGTTACCGCTGTACTGGGCGACAGGGCTGGTCGGCCTGGCGGGCGGGTATCTCGCCAGCCTGGTCGGCTGGCCCTTGCCCTGGATGGTCGGCGCCTTGCTGGCGATCATCCTGGTGCGCTGCCTGACGCCCTGGCAACTTTCGGAAATCCCCAATGGCCGCAAATGCGGCCAATGCATCATCGGCCTGGGTATCGGCCTGCACTTCACCCCTGCCGTGATCGAACAGGTGGCCAGCCATTTCGTGCTGATCTTCTTTGCCGCGCTGCTAACCACGGTTTCCAGCGGGGTGGGCGTCTGGTTGCTGCGGCGTACCGGCGAAGACCGTGCCACGGCATTTTTTGCCAGCATGCCCGGGGGTTCCGGGGAGATGGTCAACCTCGGCGCGCGTAACGGCGCGGTGCTCAGCCAGGTGGCTGCGGCGCAAAGCCTGCGGGTGCTGGCGGTGGTGCTGTGCGTACCGGCGCTGTTCAAGTTCCTGATCGGTGACGGTGTGCCGCTCAATCATACCGCCAGTGTGAGCTGGGGCTGGCTGGCACTGATCGCACCGCTGGGTGTGGCGGTCGCTCTCGCCTGGCAGCGCTTGCGCCAGCCCAACCCTTGGCTGTTCGGGCCGCTGCTGGTGGCCGCCACGCTAAGCCTGGCGGGCAACCTGCAGATTGCCCTGCCCGACGGTGCCAGCCAGATTGGCCAATGGTTGATCGGCAGTGGCCTGGCCTGCCACTTCAGCCGCACGTTCTTCCGCCGAGCGCCGTCGTTCTTGCTGCGCACGTTGCTCGCCACCGCGCTGTGCATGTTGATCGCGGGCGCTGCCGCCTGGGGGTTGAGCGTGATGACTGCGCTGGATCTGCGCTCGCTGACGCTGGGCATGATGCCGGGCGGCATTGCCGAGATGAGCCTGACCGCAGAGACGTTGCAGTTGTCGGTGCCGTTGGTGACCGCGTTGCAAGTGATGCGCTTGCTGTTCGTGCTGTTTCTGGCCGAACCGCTGTTCAGATGCTGGGTGAAAGGCCAGGACTGAAGCGAACGCAACAGTTGTGGGAGGCGTCCTGAGGTTGATGCCAGACAGTCAGTGTGGTCCGGGCTGCTGCGCAGCCCATCGCCGGCAAGCCGGCTCCCACCCCAACCGCGCCAACTTTTAGAAGTTGAGCAAGAACAGTTACCCCCACCGCGACCGCGCAGTTCTTCAGGGCTGCGCTTTACTGGGGGAGGCAACCATCTTCTAAAAGCCGGCGCAATCCATGTGGGAGCCGGCTTGCCGGCGATCACCGGCGAAGCCGGTGCCATGCAGCGCTGCATCGACAACCCAGGCAGGCAGCCGCTCACTCCCCCCTCAGAGCCCCCTGCCTTTCAAAGCGGCGGCAACGCCCAGTTGATCGGCGCCAGGCCACGCTGTTCGAGGAAGCCATTGGCCCGGCTGAAATGCCCACAACCCAGGAACCCCCGGTACGCCGACAGTGGCGAGGGGTGCACCGACTTCAATACCAGATGCTTGGTGCCATCGATCAGCTTCTGCTTGCTCTGGGCATGCGCGCCCCACAGCAGGAACACCACGTTCGAACACTGCTCGCTGACCACCTGGATGATCCGGTCGGTAAAGAATTCCCAGCCTTTCTTGGCATGCGAAGCGGCATTGGCGCGCTCGACGGTCATGGTCGTGTTGAGCAGCAGCACCCCCTGCTCGGCCCAGCTCTGCAGGTAACCATGGCTGGCAATGGGTATGTTCAGGTCGCGCTGCAGTTCCTTGTAGATGTTGACCAACGACGGCGGGGTCGGCACACCCGGCTGCACCGAGAAGCACAGGCCGTGAGCCTGGCCCGGGCCGTGATACGGGTCCTGGCCGAGGATGACGACTTTCACCTGATCGAGCGGGGTGGAGTTGAGCGCATTGAAGATCATCGGGCCGGGTGGGTAGATTTCCTTGCCAGCGGCATACTCTTGGCGCAGGAATTCACGCAGCTGGTGCATGTAGGGCTGGTCGAACTCGGCCCGCAGGGCGTTTTTCCAGCTGGGTTCGAGTTTGATGCGATCGTCGTCAGTCATGGGGCCATCCGTAAACAATGGCGCGACACTAGGTAAGCCATCTGCCCTTGTCAATCAGTCCGACCTGTGGCCTGCATGATCGCCCAGGCAAGCCATACTTGAGCGATGACTTGAACGAGGTAGCCATGACCATTCACTGCGAGGTACTTACCGGCGCCGATGGCGCCCGCATCGGCATTGCCACACTGGACGCGCCCAAGGCGCTCAATGCCCTGAGCCTGCCGATGATCGAAGTGCTCGGCGAATACCTGCAGGACTGGGCACGCGACCCGGGCGTAGTCTGTGTATTGCTGCGTGGCAACGGCGCCAAGGCATTTTGCGCCGGCGGCGATGTACGGGCACTGGCCCAGGCGTGCCGCGACCACCCTGGCAGCGTGCCACCGCTGGCAGCCACCTTCTTCGCCGCCGAATACCGCCTCGACTATCTCCTGCACACCTACCCCAAGCCGTTGCTGTGCTGGGGCCACGGCCATGTACTGGGGGGTGGCATGGGGCTGTTGCAGGGGGCCGGGGTACGCATCGTCACGCCCAGCAGCCGCCTGGCTATGCCAGAAATAAGTATTGGCCTGTACCCCGACGTGGGCGCCAGTTGGTTTCTTGGGCGCCTGCCGGGCAGGCTTGGGCTGTTTCTGGGGCTGACCGGCGCCCCCATCAACGCCCGGGACGCCATCGACCTGGGCCTGGCGGACCGATTCTTTGGCGAGCATCAACAAGACGGGCTTATCGAAGAGCTGTTGCAACTCAACTGGCAAGAACAGACCGACCTGCAGTTGAACAGCCTGCTCAAGGCGGAGCAGCACCGTGCCTATGCCGAACTGCCGCAGGCGCAGTGGTTGCCGCGGCGCCAGCTGATCGACGCCCTGCTCGATGTTGCCGACCCGGCGGCCGCGTGGCGGGCACTGGAGGGGCTCAAGCAGCATGAAGACCCCTTGCTGGCCGCCGCTGGGCAACGCCTGCACGAGGGCTGCCCGCTCACGGCGCACCTGGTCTGGGAACAGATCCGTCGGGCCAGGCATCTGTCATTGGCCCAGGTGTTCCAGATGGAATACAGCATGAGCCTCAATTGCTGCCGTCACCCCGAATTCAGCGAAGGCGTGCGCGCCCGCCTGCTGGACAAGGACAACCAGCCACGCTGGCACTGGCCGGATGTTGCGCAAGTGCCGGCGGCCGTGGTCGAGGCCCATTTTGAAAAGGTATGGGAGGGGCGTCATCCCTTGGCAGATCTTGCCTGACCGGGGCCGCTATGCCCCTCCCGACACACCTTCACCGTTGCCAGTTGCGGTCACCTGAGCGCCTACCCTCCGGACGGCGATCACGATCACCCCGGCCATTGGAGTGCCAGCGGTCGTTCTGATACCGCCGGCTGTCATTGCGGTAATCATGCCGGTCGCGATCACGGCCGTAGTCATAACGCTGGCGATTGCCATAGTCGTTACGCGGGTTGCCATGCCACTGCTTCACCCCCGGCTGAGGGTGCGCACGGTATTGCGGCACCGGCGCAGGCCGGTAGTAGCGCGGCGCCGGCTGGTAGTAGTAGCGCGGCTGGGGGGCGACGTAATAGCGGTCATGACGGTAATAGCCCGGCGAGACATACCGGTCAGCGGTGTAGTAATCGGTACGATAATAACGGCCACCCTCGTGGTAGGGCACGCACGCGCTTGTCATCAGGCCCAACAGGGCGATCAACAGAATTCGATAGGACATGGCGGCCTCCTGGACCGCTGGGGTGCCCGCACAGCGGCGCTGCCGAGCGTCGACGCCAAAGCGAACATCGACAAGGAATAAGACATTGTCGCCATCGTGCAGTGCCATTTCCGCAATAATTTGAAATAGCTTGGATACCCCCAATAAACCTGCAGTCTTTTCCCGGGCTTATCACTAGAATGATCGCCTCGGCACACATCACGGGATGATCATGCCCTCACGTTCCGCTCTGTTCGCGCACCGCTCGCTGATCCTCACCATCCTGATGCTGTTGGCCTGCGGTTTCATCGCCACCTCGCTGCTCAGCTATTTCGCCTCCCGCAGCGCGATCCGCGATGGCATCGTCAACACTGAACTGCCGCTGACCTCCGACACGGTCTATTCGGAAATCCAGAAAGACCTCATCCGGCCGGTACTGATCGCCTCGATGATGGCCCAGGACACTTTCCTGCGTGACTGGGTGCTCGCTGGCGAGCAGGACACTCAGCGCATCACGCGCTTCCTTGGCGAAGTCATGGGCAAGCAGGACACCTTCACTTCGTTCTTCGTCTCCGACCGCACCCTGACCTATTACCAGGCCAAAGGTGTGCTCAAGCAGGTCGAGCCCGACAGCTGGCGCGACGCTTGGTATTTCCGCCTGCGCGACCAGAAAGCACCCTATGAAATCAACGTCGACCTGGACATGGCCAACCAGGACAGCCTCACGGTGTTCATCAACTACCGCGTGCTGGACTACCAGCAGCGGTTCATCGGTGCGACCGGGGTGGGCCTGAGCGTGGACACGGTGGTCAAGCTGATCGACACCTACCAGCGGCGTTACCAGCGTTCGGTGTTGTTCACCGATGCCAAGGGCAAAATCTTGCTCACCGGCTCCGACGGCGGCCCGCATGGCCTGCGGGTCGGCCAGCCACTGCGCGACAACCCCGAACTGGATGCCTTGCAGGCTCAGCAGCCGGTACCCGCCGAGGGCAGCCATGAATACAAAGACAGCGAGGGCCACAGCCACTTTCTCAACGTAAGGCACCTGCCCGAACTTGACTGGTACCTGTTGGTGGATAAACGCGAGGCCGGCGCTTTGGCGCGCATTCGCCACTCGCTCTACCTCAACCTGGCGATCTGCGCGATGATCAGCCTGGTGGTAGTGTCGCTGCTGCATGCCATGCTCAGGCGCCATCAGGCCAGTATCGAGTCCCTGGCCACGCTCGACAGCCTTACCGGGCTGCCCAACCGGCGCAGCTTCGATCTGCTGGCGGCAAAAGCCTTGCAACAAGCCCAGCGCGATTGCGCCCCGCTGGTGGCGCTGTTGATCGACCTGGACCACTTCAAGACGCTCAACGACAACCACGGCCACCTGGCAGGCGACGAAGTGCTGCGCCAGTTTGCCAATGTGCTCCAGGGCAGCCTGCGCCAGTCGGATATACTGTGCCGCTGGGGCGGCGAGGAGTTCATCGTGCTGCTGCGTGAAACTCAAGGCCGGCAAGCGATCGACGTGGCGGAGAAGATCCGTCGGCGTACCGAGCAACTGACCTTCAGCCATGACGAACAGCCGTTGCGCCTGACCACCAGCATAGGCCTCAGCGGCCTGCAGCCGGGCGATACCCTACAAGCCCTGCTGACCCGCGCCGACCGTGCGCTTTATCGTGCCAAGCAGGCCGGCCGCAACCGCGTCTGCAGTGAAAATTCCGGACTTGTGTATGAATGACAGCCAGCACTGCCCTGCCTGTGGCGCCCTCAACCAGTGCACCCTGGCCGACCCACGTACCGCAGCCGCAGCCTGCTGGTGCTATGCGGTGACAATCGACCCTGCAGTTCTGCAGGCTCTGCCAGATGAACTGCGCGACAAATCCTGCCTGTGCCCGCGCTGCGCCGCAGGCGCCGGCCTGGCCGAGGACGCGCCTGCACGGATCGAGGCAAAAAAGCGCTAGACTGCGCGCCCCTCCCTGGACCACCTCAACGCCATGCGCCTCGACCGCTTCCTTGCCAACCTGCCCAGCTACAACCGCCAGCAAGTACGCTTGCTGCTGGTACAGCGCCGCGTGCGGGTGGATGGCGAAACGGTAACCGACCCGCAGGCCGAAGTCCGTGTGTTCAGCCGCATCGAGGTGGATGATCAGCTGCTGCAGGCCGGGCGCCCGGCGCGCTACCTGATGCTGCACAAACCGCCCGGCTGCGTCAGCGCCACTCACGACCCACAGCACCGCACCGTACTCGACCTGCTGCCTGCGCCGTTGCGCGAGGACCTGCACATTGCCGGGCGGCTCGACTACAACACCACCGGCCTGATGATCCTGACCAACGACGGCCAGTGGTCCCGGCGCCTGACGCAGCCGGCGACGAAGCTGCCCAAGCGCTATCGGGTGGAAACGGAAGATGAAATCGGCGCGCACTACATCGACAAGTTTCGCGCAGGCTTCTACTTCGCCTTCGAAGACCTGACTACCCTCCCCGCGCACCTGGACATCCTTGGCCCGCGTACGGCGCAGCTGTCCATCACTGAAGGGCGTTATCACCAGGTCAAGCGCATGTTCGGCTACTTCGACAACAAGGTTGTGGGGCTGCACCGCGAAACCATGGGGGCGATACAGCTCGATCCAGGCTTGGCACCGGGCGAATTCCGGGCGCTCACGGCTGCAGAAATCGCCTCGGTCTAGACCGGTTCAGGCACGGCCCACACGTCGTACGACCGCCCGGCGAGAAAAGTCACAATTTTATCCAGCCGGCACTTGCGTGATGCCAGACCCGATGCTTGACTCCTAACTCGTCGGTCCGCGCGTGACTCGTCGGTCACGCTGCGCGCCAAGACATCTTTTTGTCGGCTACCCAAGGCCTCGATGCCTTGGGGCACGGCAGATTGCCCGCCAAAAACAATACCGTCGACACGTGTGCCAAGGATCGACACAGGGCCCGGTAATTCCTTCAGGCAAATGCCTACCTGTCATAAAGAACGTGCACCCTAGGTGACGCGAACACCCTTTTTGCGCCAGGAGTCGATGACATGAGGCCAGAAATCGCTGTACTTGATATCCAAGGTCAGTATCGGGTTTACACGGAGTTCTATCGCGCGGATGCAGCCGAAAAGACGATCATCCTGATCAATGGCTCGCTGGCCACCACGGCTTCGTTCGCCCAGACGGTGCGTAACCTGCACCCACAGTTCAATGTCGTGCTGTACGACCAGCCCTACTCGGGCAAGTCCAAGGCGCACAACCGCCAGGAACGCCTGATCAGCAAGGAAGACGAGGCGCATATCCTGCTTGAGCTGATCGAGCACTTCCAGGCCGACCACGTGATGTCGTTCTCCTGGGGCGGTGCCTGCACCCTGCTGGCGCTGGCGCACCAGCCGCGTATGGTGAAAAAGGCGGTGGTCAGCTCGTTCTCGCCGGTGATCAACGAACCGATGCGCGACTACCTGAACCGCGGTTGCCAGTACCTGGCTGCCTGCGATCGCTACCAGGTCGGCAACCTGGTCAACGACACCATCGGCAAGCACTTGCCATCGCTGTTCAAGCGCTTCAACTACCGGCACGTCAGCAGCCTGGACAGCCATGAATATGCGCAGATGCACTTCCACATCAATCAGGTACTGCAGCATGACCTGGAACGGGCACTGCGAGGCGCACGTAACATCGACATCCCGGTGCTGTTCATCAACGGCGACCGTGACGAGTACACCACAGCCGAAGACGCTCGCCAGTTCGGCAAGCATGTCGACAACAGTCACTTCACGGTGATCCGGGATGCCGGGCACTTCCTGGACATGGAAAACAAGACGGCCTGCGAAGCCACCCGCAGCGCGTTGCTCGGTTTCCTCAAGCCGACCGTGCGCCAGGTGCGGGCACGTACTGCGTACAATGCCAGCCAAGAGCAGCATGCATGGGCAATATGAGTGCATCGGCGCCCTGTAGCCATGGCCTGCAGGCTATGGGCGCCGACAGTTTTTTTTCACCGGTTTATAACGAGGGCTTCTAATTCCAGGCAGGTTCTGGTAAAAAGTCGAGCGCAGACGCGGGTATAGTTTAATGGTAGAACAGTAGCTTCCCAAGCTTCCGACGAGGGTTCGATTCCCTCTACCCGCTCCACTCCGCATCCCCCGCATGGCGTTCCAGAACGTCATCGCTGCCCTCGAGGCGAAGATCACCCCCAAGCCGGCCGGCTTGACACCTCCAAACGCTCAGTACCCCAGCCTTTTCAGCACACCCGACTCACGTTCAGCCGCGCGATCATAAAAGCGCAATAGCGCACCCGCCCTGTTGGTGAAGATCCCGTCCACCCCCGCCTTCATGGCTGCGTCGAAGTCCTGCGCCTCGTCGAGCGTATAGACGTGCACCAACAGCCCACGCTCATGGCTGGCCTGGTTCATCCATGGCTCAATGAGATCGGCGTAGCTCTGTTCGCCCAGCTTGCCGCGCTTGGCAGAAGGCCCGGTTCCAATTGCACCGCCCTGCTTGGCCAAGTCCAGCCAGCGCAGGAATTCAGCCCGGCTCTTGGGTTGTTGGCGGGCATAAAAAGCGGCCTTGTCGCTTTCGCCTGAACCCGCGAAATCGTGTCCCGAGGCCGGTGCGATGGCCTTGGTACCCACCCACAGCAGCAGAATCTTCGGTACCTGCGGCATCGTCTCGTGCAGCAGCGCCAGGCTGTTGCGGTCGAATGTCTGCACTACCACGCGCCCAGGCCGGTCGAGCCAGCCACGGGCCTTCAAGCGCTCCTTGAGCTGGCGCTCAATACCGGGAAACTGGCTGGGCACCTTGGTCTCGATGTACAACCCGGGCTGGCGCTGCGGGTTGCCTTCGGCAATATCGATGACTTCGTCGAGGGTGAGGATCGGCAGGTTGGCGAACGACGCCCGTGCACGTGCCGGATAGGCCTCGTTGAACCAGCTGCCGGCGTCCAGGGACTTGAGCTCGGCGAGGGTAAAGGCACTGACTGGGCTGTGTTTGCGCTCGGGGAAACGCTCGGCGACATCGCTGGTACGTGACAGCTCATCGTCGTGGACCACAACCAGCACGCCGTCGCGCGTGCGCTGCAGGTCCAGTTCCAGATAGTCGGCGCCCAACTCGCGGGCCAACAGGTAGGCGGGCTTGGTGGATTCCGGTGCATCATAGGAGGCGCCGCGGTGAGCGATCACTGCCGGGTAGGGTATGCCTTGGGCTGCGGCGAGGGCCTTGCCGTCCATTGCCAATGCCACGCCGGCCGGCCCCAGCGCTGCCAAGGCCAGCATCCCGATCAAACAATTGCGCATCTGAAGTCCTCTTTCGTTCTGCGAACCTGGTCGTGGCTCTAGCGCAACCCTCGCACACATTGCATGACATGCTAAAGTCGCCCCCGTTTCCCGCTCCAGCGAATGGACCCATCATGCCCGCACTAGACGCCCACCTCGCCACCTGGCAGGAACTCGCCCACCGCCACCCCTGCGAAGCCCTGCTACTGGGCAACGGCGCCAGCCGTGTACTGTGGAAACCATTCGGCTACTTTTCGCTGTTCGAAGAGGCCCAGCGCGCCGGCCGCAAGAAAGGGCTGGCGATCAGCGACCAAGCCTTGTTCAAGTCCTTGGGCACCGAACTGTTCGAACCGGTACTCACTACACTGAACCAGACCGTGCGCGCCAATGCGGCGCTGGCGATCAACTCTACTGCACCGCTGAACCGCTACTACTCGATCAAGGAAGCGCTGATCCACGCCGTGCGCACCGTGCACCTGCCATGGCCAAAGATGCCAGTGACGACCCTGGCGTCCATCAACCAAGCCTTACGCAGCTACCGTAGTGTCTACACCAGCAACTATGACCTGATCCTGCCTTGGGCAGTGCAGCATGCACCTCAGGGCTTCGCCACGCTGTTCGATGAGCAAGGTTTCTTTGACGTACGCCGCACCCGCAGCGAAGGGACGCGCGTGCTGCATGTGCACGGTGGCCTGCACCTGCTCAAGCTGCCAGACGGCACCACCCGTCAGCGCAGCGCCGAAAGCGCCGAACTGCTGGACGGCTTTGCCGTGAACATCCCGGGGGAAGTACCGCTGTTCGTCAACGAAGACCGGAGCGACGAAAAATTGCGCGCCATTCGCAACTCGGACTACCTGGGCTGGTGCCTGGGCCAGTTGGCCCAGGAAAGCCAGGGCATATGCCTGTTCGGGCAGCATCTGGACAGCAGCGACCAGCATCTGCTCGACGCCATTCGCCAGGCGCGGCCGCGCCATCTTGCGATTGCCATACGGCCGTTGAGCGAGGCTTCGGTGATCAATCAGAAACAGCACTTTGTGGAACGGTTTGGTGATCTGGCGGGCACAGCGCTGCATTTCTTCGATGCGGGTACGCATCCGCTGGGGGCTGCAGCGTTGGCGATCGAAGTGCCGACGGTGCGCCGTTAAGACCGCTTCCAGGGTTCGTTCTCAATAAGCAGAAGCCGTGTGCCCTTGGTCGTGCGTGCATGAGCGCTTAACACATCGCGACCATTGCATCCTGAGTCAGGCCAGCATGTCTTGGCCGATGCTATGACTTCCGCTGGTCTGCAACCAGGCCAGCACGTTGGCGATGCCAAGGGAGGTACTCCCTTGATGCGAACTCCATTCCGGCATCATGAAGGCATGAATCAACTTCCCTCATGGGTGGCGTATCTATGCCTGGATAGTCACGTACCAACCATGCACTTTCGAAAGTGCACACCAGATCTCAAATATCTAGCTCGAACTAGCTACTAATAAGAAAAATCCCACGCAACGCAGCGCTATATCTGTAGTACACGTCTGAAAAATCAGGTATTCACGAGAATACCCTTGACCTATTAGCAATACAGCTATTGTATGGACTCACAAAACGTCATTACCCGATGAAATACGACACCAAGGCACGGATTAAAAACCACTTAACGCTTCGTTATACACACTAACTTGAACCGCGCCACCTGCACCATAACAACCCATCGAAAGTACACATTAAAAAACATTGTGCCAAACATTACTCCCGGCACACCACGCGCACCTTCACACAACAATAACAACCAGGGCGTTAGCATATGAAACTCATCATTATTGGCTACGGAGCGTTATCCCGCGCAGCCCTCCCCCTTCTTATCAAGGAGCTACTCCACGAAATAAAATCGCTGAAAATCATCGCACCCTCAGCAAAAGATAAAGAGACGAAGGTACAAGTACTGCGCTTCAGCATCCCTGCCTACGAGAGTCCCCAAGCATTACTCAACCATAGCCGCTCTACGATTCTTGAAGTTTTAGGCAGGCCAACATGAGCTGGTTATATTTTTCGCTGATGGCGCCACTGCTGTGGAGTCTCTCTAACATGGTGGACAAATTTGCGATCAATAACATCACATCGCACTATATTTCATTCACCTTTCTACTGAGCATTGGCAACATATTCTTCGCCATTGGCATTTACTTTTTGCTTCGACCAACTGATCTAGACCCTTTGACCGCAAGTATAAACTTACTGTCCGGCCTGGCAATATTCTTGCAATATTTCGCCTATAGCTATTCACTGGAGGAAATGGACGTCTCCGCCGTAATCCCGATCCATCAATCGGAACCGCTGTTCGTTCTCATCGCCTCAGCATTGCTATTCAATTCGATCCCCACATACGGGCAGGCAAGTGGATTCGTGCTGATAACCGGGGGTATTTTGCTGCTCTGTATTTCACGTAAAACAATGAGCGGATTAGGCCAGAAGAGGCACCTATCAATGATTTTGGTGTCCGCTTTTTTCGGTGCGGCATCCACCATCATCTCAGATGAAATACTCAAAACAAAAAGCCTGGAATCCGTACTGCTTTTCAACCTTGCAGGCTACGCACTTGGCGGGGTACTGCTCTTGCTAGTCCCCTTCTGCCGAAAGCTGATCACTCACGACCTGAAGCGACTAACCACCAAAGAATATTGCATTTTTGGCACCACCAACACCTTGGATGTAGGCGGCTATGTTTTTTTCATGGCTGCATTGTCTGCAGGTGGTGGAGCTGCACTGGTATCCGTCGTCGTCAGCATACATCCACTGTTTGTTCTTCTCTTCGGTTACGTCGCAACACGGTATTTTCCGAATACGCTAACCGAAGATATCGCGCCGACCAGCTTATTCCGAAAAATTGCTTCAATACTCGTAATCGTGGCTGGCGTCGCGGTGATCTCACTGACTGCGCGCTGATGGCAGAGCTGCGCAGGTTTATCGTTTTCGGGGCTAGCGTAACTCCACGGTCCGACCGGCCCGCTAGCCCCGTGACGGGTTTAAATCAAACCATCCCCTCGCAACAACGTCTCCAGGCAATGCTCCTGCACGCCATAAAACGCTTTCAGTTGCGCAATCTTCTCCAGCAACGCTTGCGCCGGTGCGGGCTGTTTGCGTTTCACGGCAAGAATCATCTTGTTCTTGTTGGTGTGCTCCAGCGAGATGAACTCGAACACCTTGGTCTCGTAACCACAGGCTTCCAGATACAGCGCGCGCAAGCTGTCAGTGAGCATCTCGGCCTGTTGCCCCAGATGCAGCCCATATTGCAGCATCGGCTGCAGCAAGCCTGGGCTTTGCAGTTGCGGGCGAATTTGCTTGTGGCAGCACGGTGAGCACATGATGATCGCGGCGTTGCAACGGATTCCGGTGTGGATCGCATAATCAGTTGCAATGTCGCAGGCATGCAGGGCGATCATCACCTCGATGGCCTCGGGTACGACGCTGCGCACATCGCCGCACTGAAACTCAAGGCCCGGATGCTCCAGGCGCGAAGCGGCTGCATTGCACAAATCGACCATGTCCGGACGCAGCTCCACCCCGGTCACCTGCGCCGCGCGGCCCAGGCTGTTGGTCAGGTAGTCGTGCATGGCGAAGGTCAGGTAGCCCTTGCCTGAGCCGAAGTCGGCCACCCGCAGCACCTGCTCAGCCGGCACCGGCGCATTGGCCAGGGCGTGATCGAACACTTCAACGAACTTGTTGATCTGCTTCCACTTGCGCGACATGGACGGGATCAGCGCTCCCTGTGCGTCGGTCACGCCCAGATCACGCAGGAAGGGGCGCGACAGTTCCAGGTAACGCTTCTTCTCGCGGTCGTGGCCCGTGCTGGCAGCAGCGTCGCGCGGCGCCTGCGCACCGTGGCGCTGGAGCATCGGCTTGCCCTTTTTGCTGAAGGTCAGTTGCACTTCACCCTCGGCGTCGAACAAGTGGGCATTGCGAAAGCTTTCCGGCAGCAGCCCGGCAATCAATGCTTGGACCTGCTCCAGCGGCACGTTACGGGTGATGTCGCGCGTTTGATGGCGGTAGACCAGCGACAGGTTGGCCTGCCCTTTGACCTGCACCGGCTTGGCGATGATCCGCTGCAGGGTCGGGTCGGCGCCGACATGGCGCGCCAGCACCAGCTTGACCAGGGTGTTGCCGTGCAAGGCAGCGCTCAGCAGGTCGAGAAACTGGGCGCGCGCATCCGGCGCGATGGAAGCGGAAGTACTGGCGGACATGGAAAACAGGTGCCTCGGATAGCGGTGAGTGCGTTGCACAATGCCGCGCATTCTACGTTGATGCCCGGCTCAGGCGAAGGTTTTCGCGATGGGCGTGGTTCACTCCAGAATCACCAGGCGGTTCGGCAGCTCGTTGCCTGCGTGGGTGCGTGGCACGTGCTCGCACAGCCGCTCACCGCAAGCCTCGATGCACTCGATGAAGCCCAGAAGGGTGTGGCCCTGGCGCACCTGCTCGGCAAAGCGGGCGCCGATCACCGCACGCGCATGGGCATCGAGGTGCCGATCGATACCTTGATCGACCAGAATCTCCACATGCAGCTCAGCTTCGGCCACGAAGATCAGCACCCCAGCCCCCTTGGCCGTGCAATGCAGTCTCTGCTCGCGAAACTGTTGCCGGGCCAGGCGCGATGCCCGCCAGCGGCGCAGCGCAGGGGGCACCAACCAGGCGTTCAGGCGTGGGATGCGCAGCAGCGCGCACAGGCCAATGAACAGCAGCAGGTTGGCCACCAGCAGCGCGTGCCCAACCGGCCAGCCCAGCACCAGCTGCAGCAGGCCAGGCCCCGTCAGCGCCAGCACGGCGGCCCAAAACAGTGGAAGATAGGGGTAATCATCGGCGCGTCGGGCCAGCACGGTCACCAGCTCGGCATCGGTGCGCCGTTCCACGCGCGCTATGGCCTCAGCGATCTGGCGCTGCTGGTATTCGTCGAGGGGGGTCATGCCTTCGGTCTCTGATCGTTTTTATAGTTGTTGTCCCGGCACGCGGGCGATCCTCAGCGAGCGACATAATCAGGCATAATCCGCCGCTGGAATTAATGCCGGTAAATCGTACAACAATAGCCGCCTGAAAACTTCTGCCGCGCGCGTATCACTGTGGATACGGCACAGGCCTCGACAACGGGATTCATGATGAAACTGTCTTTGCTGGGCCTGGCCTTGGGCCTTGCCAGTCAGGCGGCCCTTGCCGCCCCCACCGCCCCGCCCCTGCAGGACAAGCAGGCATTCATCGAGCATCTGATCAGCCAGATGACCGAGGCTGAAAAGATCGGCCAGTTGCGCCTGATCAGCATCGGCCCGGAGATGCCACGGGAAAAGATCCGTGAGGAAATCGCCGCAGGCCGTATCGGCGGTACTTTCAACTCGCGCACCGCCCCCGAGAACCGGCCCATGCAGGACGCCGCCATGCGCAGCCGCCTGAAGATTCCGATGTTCTTCGCCTACGACACCATCCACGGCGAGCGCACCATTTTCCCGATCGGCCTGGGGCTGGCCGCCACCTGGGACATGGACGCCATCGCCAAGGTCGGCCGCACGTCGGCCATCGAAGCCGCCGCCGACGCCCTGGACATGACCTTTGCGCCCATGGTCGACATCGCCCGCGACCCTCGCTGGGGCCGCACCAGCGAGGGCTTCGGTGAAGACACCTACCTGACCTCGCGGATCGGCCAGGCGATGGTCCGCTCGTTCCAGGGCAGCAGCCCGGCCAACGCCGACAGCATCATGGCCATCGTCAAGCACTTCGCCCTGTATGGCGCGGTGGAAGGCGGGCGCGACTACAACACGGTCGATATGAGCCTGCCCAAGATGTACAACGACTACCTGCCGCCCTACCGCGCCGCGCTCGACGCCGGTGCCGGCGGGGTGATGGTGGCGCTGAACTCGATCAACGGCGTGCCGGCCACCTCCAATACCTGGCTGATGAACGACCTGCTGCGCAAGGAGTGGGGCTTCAAGGGCGTGACCATCAGTGACCATGGCGCCATCCAGGAGCTGATCCGCCACGGCGTTGCCCATGATGGTCGCGAAGCGGCCAAACTGGCGATCAAGGCCGGCATCGACATGAGCATGAACGACACCCTGTACGGCGAAGAGCTGCCAGGGCTGCTCAAGTCAGGCGAGGTGACCCAGGCCGAACTGGACCAGGCCGTGCGCGAAGTACTCGGCGCCAAGTATGAAATGGGCCTGTTCAAGGACCCGTACGTGCGTATCGGCAAAGCCGAAACCGACCTTAAGGATTACTACGGCGAGGACCGGCTGCACCGTGAGGCCGCGCGCGACGTGGCGCGCCGCAGCCTGGTGCTGCTGGAAAACCGCAAGCAGACTCTGCCGCTGAGAAAAACCGGCACCATTGCCCTGGTCGGCCCGCTGGCCGATGCGCCGATCGACATGATGGGCAGCTGGGCTGCCGACGGTAAGCCGATGCACTCGGTCACCGTGCGCGAAGGCCTGCGCCGCGCCGTCGAGGGCAAGGCCAAGCTGGTCTACGCCAAAGGCTCCAACGTTACCGGCGACAAGGCGATCGTCGATTACCTCAACTTCCTCAACTTCGATGCCCCGGAAATCGTTGACGATCCGCGCCCGGCCGCGGTGCTGATCGATGAAGCGGTCAAGGCAGCGAAACAATCCGATGTGGTGGTGGCGGTGGTGGGCGAGTCCCGTGGCATGTCCCACGAGTCGTCCAGCCGCACCACCCTGGAGATCCCGGCCAGCCAGCGCGAGCTGATCAAGGCCCTGAAAGCCACCGGCAAGCCGCTGGTGCTGGTGCTGATGAACGGCCGGCCGCTGTCGATCGCCTGGGAACGCGAACAGGCCGATGCCATCCTGGAAACCTGGTTCGCTGGCACCGAGGGCGGCAATGCCATCGCCGACGTGCTGTTCGGTGACTACAACCCGTCGGGCAAGCTGGCCATTACCTTCCCGCGTTCGGTCGGGCAGATCCCGATGTATTACAACCACACGCGCATTGGCCGCCCGTTCACCCCAGGCAAGCCGGGCAACTACACCTCACAGTACTTCGAAGAGCCAAACGGCCCGCTGTATCCATTCGGTTACGGCTTGAGCTACAGCACTTTCGAACTGTCGGGGCTGAACCTGTCGCACAAGGACCTCAAGCGCGGCGACACGCTGGAGGCCAAGGTGACGGTGAAGAACACCGGCAACGTCGATGGCGAGACCGTGGTCCAGTTGTACCTGCAGGACGTCGCGGCATCCATGAGCCGTCCGGTCAAAGAGCTCAAGAACTTCCAGAAAGTGATGCTCAAGGCCGGAGAGTCGCGGACCTTGGCCTTCCGTATCAGCGAAGAAGACCTGAAGTTCTTCAATGGGCAGCTGCAGCGGGTCGCTGAGCCTGGCGCGTTCAATGTCCAGGTCGGCCTGGACTCAGAGGCGGTGCAACAAAAGGGCTTCAACCTGCTGTAACGGCCCTGCAAGCCTTACCGTCCTCTCGCTGGCTTGACGGCGACAGGACGGTACGGACAACCCCATCATCCGGACCTGCCCCATGCCATTTTCCTTTCGCGCCCTGCGTTTGGGGCTGATCACCCTGCTGATCCTGGCCGGCACTGCGCTCAGTGCCGGCTGGGCCATGCAACAGGCCAAGCGCCAAGCCATGGAGGAGGATGCCCGCCGCGCCAGCCAACAGTTGGGGCTGTACGCCACCTCGCTGCATACCTTGATCGAACGCTATCGCGCCCTGCCTGCGGTGCTGGCGCTGGACCCTGAACTGATCCAGGCACTGCGCGGCCCGATCAGCGAGCCGGTGCAGAACGCACTCAACCGCAAGCTCGAACGCATCAATGGTGCCGCCAATTCCTCCACCCTGGAGCTGCTCGACAGCACCGGGCTTGCCGTGGCGGCCAGCAACTGGCGGCTGCCCACCACCTACGTAGGCTCCAACTACGGCTTTCGCCCGTATTTCAAGCAAACTCTCAGCCAGGGCAGCGGCCGCTTCTATGCCGTGGGCGTGACCAGCGGCGTGCCGGGGTATTTCCTGTCCAGTGCAGTCACCGATGAACAAGGGCGCTTTCTCGGGGCCATGGTGGTCAAGCTGGAATTTCCCGAACTTGAACGCGAGTGGCGCCAGGGCAACGACATCCTGCTGGTCAGCGACGCCCGCGGTATCACCTTCATCGCCAACCAGGACGGCTGGCGCTACCGCGAACTGCAACCGCTCAGCGGCCCCGATCGCGCAGAACTGGCCGAGACCCGCCAGTACGACAAGCAGCCGCTGATACCGCTGCAGCATCAGGTGCTGACCCGCTTCGCCAGCAACAGCACCCTCAGCCGCGTGCAGGGGCCTGATGGGCAGGCCGAGTACCTGTGGGAAAGCCTGCCGCTGGAAAGTGAAGACTGGACCTTGCACCTGTTGCGCAAACCACAATTGGCCGCTGATGGCCGTAACGCAGCCCTGGGCGCAGCCGCCGCGTGGCTGAGCCTGGTGTTCGCCGCACTGTTGGTCAGCCAGCGGCTGCGCCTGGCCCGCTTGCGCCGGCGCAGCCGCGAAGAGCTCAAGCGCCAGGTGGAAGAGCGCACCCGCGAGCTGCGTACCGCCCAGGAGGGCCTGGTGCAGTCGGCCAAGCTGGCCGCACTGGGGCAGATGTCAGCCGCCATGGCCCACGAGATCAACCAGCCGCTGACAACCCAGCGCATGCAACTGGAGACCCTGCGCCTGTTGCTTGATCACGGCCGTTACGAAGAGGCACGCCAGGCGCTGGAACCGCTGGAGCAGATGCTCACGCGCATGGCCGCGCTGACCAGCCACCTGAAAACCTTCGCCCGTAACAGCCCGGTCGGTCTGCGCGAGCCGCTGGACCTGGCGACCGTCGTCGATCAGGCCTTGCACCTGCTGGACACACGCATCCGTAACGACGAGGTCGAAGTGGCGCTCTACCTGGCCCGCCCGGCATGGGTCCGCGGTGATGCGATCCGCCTGGAGCAGGTGCTGATAAACCTGCTGCGCAACGCCCTCGACGCCATGGCCGACAAACGTTACAAACGCCTGGAAATCCGCATCGAGCCCGAGCACGATCAATGGCGCCTGAGCGTGCTCGACTCTGGCGGCGGGATTGCCGAGCCCGACCTGGCCAAAGTGTTCGACCCCTTCTTCACCACCAAACCCGTGGGTGAGGGGCTCGGCCTGGGCCTGGCGATTTCCTATGGCATCATCCATGAGGCCGGCGGCCAGCTGCAGGCCGAAAACCTGCCAGGCGGTGCGCGCCTGAGCCTAACTCTGCCCCGTGACCTGGAGCCTGTATGTTGAATTCAGTGATCGTCGTCGATGATGAAGCCAGCATTCGAAGCGCCGTCGAGCAATGGTTGAACCTGTCAGGTTTCAACGTGCAATTGTTTGCCCGCGCCGAGGACTGCCTGGCTCAGTTGCCCCGTCATTTTCCAGGGGTCGTGATCAGCGACGTGCGCATGCCGGGCATGGGTGGCTTGCAGCTGCTCGAGCGTGTGCAGGCCGATGACCCGGACCTGCCGATCATCCTGCTGACCGGGCATGGCGATGTGCCGATGGCGGTGGAAGCCATGCGCAACGGTGCCTATGACTTCCTGGAAAAACCTTTCACCCCACAGCACCTGCTGGGTAGCCTGCGCCGCGCGCTGGAGAAGCGCCAACTGGTGCTGGAGAACCGCCGCCTGCATGAGCAGGCAGACCTCAAGTCGCGCCTGGAATCCACGCTTCTGGGTATGTCCCAAGGCCTGCAACAATTGCGTCGGCAGGTGCTGGACCTGGCCAGCCTGCCGGTCAATGTGCTCATCCGCGGCGAAACCGGCAGTGGCAAGGAGCGCGTGGCGCGCTGCCTGCACGACTTCGGCCCGCGTGCCGGCAAACCCTTCGTGGCACTCAACTGCGCAGCCATTCCTGAGTCGCTGTTCGAAGCCGAGCTGTTCGGCCACGAAAGCGGTGCCTTTACCGGCGCCCAGGGCAAGCGCATCGGCAAGCTCGAATATGCCAACGGCGGCACGGTATTTCTCGATGAAATAGAAAGCATGCCACTGGCCCAGCAAGCCAAACTGCTGCGGGTGATCCAGGAGCAGAAGCTGGAAAGGCTGGGGGCCAATCAGAGCATCAGTGTGGACCTGCGAATCATCGCTGCAACCAAGCCTGACCTGCTTGAAGAAGCGCGGGCCGGGCGTTTTCGCGAAGACCTGGCCTACCGCCTGAATGTCGCCGAGCTGCGCCTGGCGCCGTTGCGCGAGCGGCGCGAGGACATCCCGCTGTTGTTCGAACATTTCGCCCATGCCGCAGCGCAGAAACTCGGCCGCTCAGCCCCGCCGCTGTCGGGTACGCAACTGGCGCAGCTGCTGTCCCATGACTGGCCGGGCAACGTGCGGGAACTGGCCAATGCCGCCGAACGCCACGCCCTGGGTTTGGGTTCGCCGAGCCTGGACAGCTTGCCTGCAGGCCATTCCCTGGCAGCGCAGATGGAAGCGTTCGAGGCGCAATGCCTGCGCGCGGCACTGCGCTTGCACAAGGGCGAAATCAAAGGGGTGATGCACGACCTGCAACTGCCCAGGCGCACCCTCAACGAAAAAATGCAGCGCCATGGGCTGGTACGCGAGGATTTCATCGCAAGGGAATGAGCGGAAATCCGCCTACAGGCTAACCTCAATAAGCAAAAATCCGCTTACTGCTACGTATTTTCATAGGCCTGCCCTGCAGTTCCTCACCTGCGAGCTCGCGCCGATGCAACCGCGACGGGCCAGCAGCAGCGCGCCTCCCGTGGCCCCGGCACGCCCACGAACGGCGCGACGCGCCCTCAAATGAATCACCACGCACCCGTTTGGCACACCTTCTGCAATCTTGCTGGCAAGCTGCGCTTCGGCGCGCTCCACAAAAACAACGAGAAGGTATCCCTGATGGATAACGCCACCTCCCTGCCAACCGGGGCAGCTGTCGCGCCCGCCGCAGACAGAACCACCGCCAGCCGCCTCAAGTCGATCTTCAGCGGCTCCATCGGCAACATGGTCGAATGGTACGACTGGTACGTCTACGCAGCATTCTCGCTGTATTTCGCCAAGGCCTTCTTCCCGGCCGGCGACTCCACCGCACAACTGCTCAACACTGCCGCGATTTTCGCCGTGGGCTTCCTCATGCGCCCGATCGGTGGCTGGCTGATGGGCCTTTACGCCGACCGCAAGGGGCGCAAGGCTGCGTTGATGGCGTCTGTGCTGCTGATGTGCGCCGGCTCCCTGGTTATCGCCCTGACCCCGGGTTACGAAACCATCGGCGTCGCCGCCCCCGTCCTGCTGGTCATCGCCCGCCTGCTGCAGGGCCTGTCGGTGGGTGGTGAATACGGCACCTCGGCTACCTACCTCAGCGAAATGGCCAGCAAGGACCGCCGTGGTTTCTTCTCCAGCTTCCAGTACGTCACCCTGATCTCCGGCCAGCTCATCGCCCTGGCAGTACTGATCGTTCTGCAGCAGACGCTGACCACCGAGCAACTGTATGCCTGGGGCTGGCGCGTGCCGTTCGTGATTGGCGCACTGTGCGCGGTGGTCGCGCTGTATCTGCGCCGTGGCATGGAAGAAACCGCCTCGTTCACCAAGAAGGAAAAGGCCAAGGAAAGCCTGATGCGCACCCTGATGCGCCACCCCAAGGAACTGATGACCGTGGTCGGCCTGACCATGGGCGGCACCTTGGCCTTCTATACCTACACCACCTACATGCAGAAATACCTGGTCAACACCGTCGGCATGAGCATCAGTGATTCGACCACCATCTCCGCGGCCACGCTGTTCCTGTTCATGTGCCTCCAGCCAATCATTGGCGGCCTGTCCGACAAGATCGGCCGTCGCCCGATCCTGATTGCCTTTGGCGTGCTGGGCACCCTGTTCACCGTGCCGATCCTCAGCACCCTGCACACCATCCAGACGTGGTGGGGTGCGTTCTTCCTGATCATGGCCGCGTTGATCATCGTCAGCGGTTACACCTCGATCAACGCCGTGGTCAAGGCGGAACTGTTCCCGACCGAGATTCGCGCGCTGGGCGTCGGTCTGCCTTATGCCCTGACCGTCTCGATCTTCGGCGGCACCGCAGAATACGTAGCCCTGTGGTTCAAGAGCGCCGGGATGGAGAGCGGTTTCTACTGGTACGTCACAGCGTGCATCGCTTGTTCGTTGTTGGTGTACGCAACCATGAAGGACACCAAGCAGCATTCGCGGATTACGACTGACTGACCGTGATCCTGCGGTTTGAAAAGGGGCGCCCAGGTAACTGGGAGCCCCTTTTTTCATTGTGCAAAAACGCATTTGTGATGCCGCTGAGTGCAGGGTTCGAGTGTTCTGCGGCCCGTGACACCTGCCCTTCAGCCAACCCAATACCCGCCTTAACTCCGCATTAATTCCGCTGCGCCATCCTGCATACGCTGATAAGCCCATTGCAAACGAACTGCCTCACCGGCGTTCCGGTGGCTTCACCAAGTGCGATGTTCGCCATGAGCGCGCCCAAAAACATCTGCTAATTCGATTTATTAGCGCGGATTTTTGCGCTTTTTAATCAAATTAATCGGCGTAGTATTGAACCCATAGAAACGAAACACCTCTTGAACCCAACGGAGCAACGACCATGAAAAACAAACTGATCCTTACCCTGGCCTTCTCGGTTTTCGCCACTGGCGCCTTTGCCGAAGATGGATTCGATCGCACCAACAGCCACAGCTTCGCAGCGGCCCACAGCCAAGCGGCCACTTACGCTGAAGACGGTTTCGACCGTACCGGTGCACAGCGCTTCGCCGAAGACGGCTTCGACCGCACTGGCGCACAACGCTTCGCCGAAGACGGCTTCGACCGCACTGGCGCACAACGCTTCGCCGAAGATGGCTTCGATCGCACTGGCGCACAACGCTTCGCCGAAGATGGCTTCGACCGCACTGGCGCACAACGCTTCGCCGAAGATGGCTTCGATCGCACCAACGCCCACCGCATCAGCTGATCCCTGATGCGTGCCACCAGCCCGGCCTCGGTCGGGCTTGATCATTTCCAGGCGGGCACAAGCTTGGCACACTAGGCGCCTCGTCCCCTCTGGAGGTAGGGCCCCAAGCCCCACAGATGTACTACTACGAACCCGCCAAAGGCCACGGCCTGCCCCACGACCCGTTCAATGCCATCGTCGGCCCACGTCCGATCGGCTGGATCTCCTCCCAGGACCGCGAAGGCCGCTTGAACCTCGCGCCCTACAGTTTCTTCAACGCCTTCAACTACATCCCGCCAATCATCGGTTTCTGCAGCGTCGGGCGCAAAGACAGCCTGAACAATATCGAGCAGACCGGCGAGTTCGTCTGGAACCTGGCCACCCGCCCGCTGGCCGAAGCCATGAACCAGAGCTGCGCAGCCGTACCGGCAGAGGTCAACGAATTCGACTTGAGCGGGTTGAGCGCAACCCCGTCGAGCCTGGTGAAGGTGCCCCGTGTGGGCGAAACCCCGGTGGCCTTCGAATGCAAGGTGAGCCAGATCGTCCAGCTCACGCGGGCCGACCAGGAGCCGGTGCCGAGCTGGCTGATACTGGGCGAAGTGGTGGCGGTGCACATCGCTGAGCACCTGCTCAAGGACGGTATCTACGATACCGCGGCCGCCGAGCCGATCTTGCGAGGCGGTGGCCCGGCGGACTACTTCGAACTGGGCAACCTGTTCAAGATGAGAAGGCCACAGGTGTGATCACCAGAGCAATTCGCCTTCTTCACCCACGCCCTTGAGGCGATCAAGCTCAGCGCAGGCGGCCTCGTCGGCCGCCATGGCGCTCTTGAACACCTGGCCATCGAGCACCTTGTGGAAACGCGGCGCTCCCCCCATGCCCAAGGCCTTGACCGCGATAGCCGCGTGGTAACCGCCGCCCTCCACCGGGACCATCGCCGAAACCGCTTCGAAATGCGGGAATTCTTTACGTGCCATTGTTGCAATCCGCGTCGTTGATCGAGGGGCGGGATTCTACCCCGCGCGGCGTGGCATTCAACCAAAGGTATGCAGATCCAGGCTGCTGACCACCTGGGCTTGCACCAGCTCGCCGAACACCTGCAGGGCCGGCGACTCGAAATAACCTGTCATCGCCTGTTGGTCACGCCAGCTCCCGCTGAGCAGCCACAGATCGGCATCGGCCTGCGAGCGCTGTACGGTAAAGCTCAGGCAGCCAGGCGCGCTCAGCGAGGGTTCGACCAGGTCCCGCAAACGCACGCCGAGCTCTGCCGAGCGACCACTGCTGGCACGGATGAAAGCCAAGTGGGTGACCGGTTGTAGAAGGGCCATTGCACGATCTCCTTGGAGCAGATGGACGGGAAAACCAGGCTGCCAAGGTTAGTGGCGCCCTCGCGCGGCGCGTTAGGCCATTACTGCACGTCGATTGCCTGATCCTGCCGCGCGGCAGGATCAGGCAATCGACGTGCAGCTTTGGACTAGCGCCCACCATTGCCCAAACCTATGCTGCGTCGATCAGCAGAGGAAAGCCATCATGACCACCGTCCCGTCCATTGATCCGACCCTGGAAGTGCAGCGCCAGGAACTGGCCGAGCTGATCGGACGACATGCCGGCGAGGCCCACGGCCCCGCGTCGGCCATCGACGACCTATACCTGGTGCGCTACACCGAGAATGTGCGCTCGGTGCCGACCTTGGCCCAGCCGGCCCTGTGTGTCCTTGCCCAGGGCAGCAAGACGCTGTTTCTGGGCGACGAGCAGTATGCCTACGACCCGCTGCACTATATGGTGGTGTCGGTGACCCTGCCGCTCAGCGGCGCGAAGCTCGATGCCAGCCCGGAAAACCCCAGCCTGGGCCTGCGCCTGGACCTCGACCCGGCCGAGATCAGCCAGTTGATCGCCGAAAGCGGGCCGATGCTGGTGCCCAACCTGCCCTCAGGCCGCGGCCTGTACGTGGAAAGGACCGACCCGCAACTGCTCGACGCACTGCTGCGCCTGATTCGTCTGCTGGACTCGCCGCGTGACATCGCCATGCTCGCGCCGCTGATCCGCCGGGAAATCCTTTACCGACTGCTGCGCGGCCCTCAGGGCTACCGCCTGTATGAAATAGCCCTGGCCAACAGCCAGACGCACCGGGTGTGCCAAGCCATTACCTGGCTCAACCAGAACTTCCAGCAGCCGCTGCGCATCGAGGACCTGGCGCGTGAGGTCAACCTCAGCACGTCAACCTTGCACCACAGGTTCAAGGCCGTGACCTCCATGAGCCCGTTGCAATACCAGAAGCAATTGCGCCTGCAGGAGGCCCGCCGCCTGATGCTCAACGACGGCCTCGAGGCGGCGGTGGCAGGTTATCGGGTGGGCTATGAAAGCCCCTCGCAGTTCAGCCGCGAATACAGCCGGCTGTATGGCGCCCCGCCGATCCGGGATGTGGCACGGCTGCGGGCCAGTGCCGGGTGATGGTTTGCGGGCTCAGCCTTTGACCGCTGCCTGCCACTGGTTCTGATCGACCTGGATCAACGTCGGCCCATTACGCTCCACGGCCCTCCCCAGGGCCGCCTGCAGCTGCTGCACATCGCCGACCTGTTCCGCTTCAGCCCCCAAGGCACGTGCCACGCCGATGAAATCAGGGGTATGGATATCCACCCCGACCGGCTCGATGGCACGGTTGACCATGTACTTCTTGATTTCCTCATAGCCCTGGTTGTTCCACAACAGCACGATAAGCGGCACCTGGGCCTCCACCGCACTGGCCAGCTCCGGCAAAGTGAACTGCAGCCCACCGTCCCCGATCAGGCACACTGCCGGGGCACGCGCGGCGGGTCGCTCGGCACTGCCCAGCCACGCTCCCATCGCCGCTGGCAGCGCATAGCCCAAGGTGCCGTAGCCGGTCGAGGCATTGAACCAGCGGCGTGGCTGGTCCATATCCAGGGCCAGGTTGCCGCTGTACACAGGCTGCGTCGAATCACCCACCAGGATGGCGTTGGGCAAACGTTCCAGAATGCTGGTCAGCAAACGGGTCTGGCTCAGGGTTGGCTGGTCCCATGTCGCGCTCAGTGACGCGCGCAGGCGCGCTACGCGTGCCGCCCCCCACGCGCCATCGCGAGCAGGCTGTGGCAGGTCGTGCAGGGCATCGAGCAGTGCCTGCGCTGCCAGCTCGGCATCGGCGACCAGCGCCAGCTCCGGCAGGTAGTTGCGTACGGTCTGGTCCGGATCGATGTCGACGCGCAGCAGTGCGCCAGGGATTTCAAAGCCGCCCTTGAATGTCACGTCGTAGTCGGTTTCAGCCAGCTCGGTGCCAATCGCCAGCACGACATCAGCCTCTGCCACCAGCGCACGGGTAGCGACCAGCGACTGGGTCGAACCGATCTGCAACGGATGGTCAGAGGGCAGCAGGCCCTTGGCATTGATGGTGAGTGCCACCGGTGCCTGCAGATACTCGGCCATGCGCGCCAACGCAGGGCCGGCAGCCAACGCACCGCCGCCGGCCAGGATCAATGGCTTGCGCGCCTTGCCCAGACGTTCGGCCATCCGTGCGACCGCCTGCGGCGCAGCGCCCGCCCGGCTGCTGCGCACAGGGCGCCCCGGTAGCAGGTGGTCGGCAGGCTCGACCAGCACATCCAACGGAATCTCGATATGAACCGGGCGCGGCCGGGCGCCATCGAACACGGCGAACGCGCGCGCCAGTACCTGCGGCAAGTCATCAGCGCTCATCAAGGTGTGCGAGAACGCGGCCACCCCAGCCACCAGGGCGCTCTGGTTGGGCAACTCATGCAGCTTGCCACGCCCCCCGCCCAGCTGGCTGCGCGACTGCACGCTGGAAATCACCAGCATCGGGATCGAATCAGCGTAAGCCTGGCCCATCGCGGTGGTGATGTTGGTCATCCCGGGGCCGGTGATGATGAAACATACCCCCGGCGTGCCACGCGTACGCGCATAGCCGTCAGCCATGAAGCCCGCGCCTTGCTCGTGGCGCGGTGTGACATGCCGGATCGACGAGCCCGCCAGGCCTCGGTAGAGTTCCACGGTATGCACGCCGGGAATGCCGAAAACATGGTCAACGCCATAGCCTTCGAGGAGTTTGACCAGTACTTCGCCGCAGGTAGCCATCACGTTTCACCTTGTATCCGTTGGAATCTGCGCTCATTGGACCCAACCGGGGCTATCGCGACAAGGCAAAAAAAAACATACTAGCCATGTCTTTAAATCATGGCTTGAGCGATGAAACGCCTACCACCGCTTTCCTCCCTGCACACCTTCCTGATCACCGCCCAGCACTGCAACTTCACCCGTGCCGCACAGCAGTTGCATATCACCCAGGGCGCCGTCAGCCGGCAGATCGCTGGGCTCGAAGAGCACCTGGGGTACGCCTTGTTCCAGCGCCAGGCCCGTGGCCTGAGCCTGACCCGTGAAGGGCAGGACTGGCTGCCGCGCGTGCAGCAGATATTTGCCTTGATCGATCAGGGCGTACGGGAAGTGGGCGGGCGCAGCGCGACCCTCCAGCTCAAGGCGCCGACCTGCGTGATGCGCTGGTTGCTGCCGCGCCTGATGGAATGGCAGGCGCTGCGCCCGGATGTGCCTGTAGAGCTGACCACCACAGTGCAGCATGGCGTGGATTTTCGTCGTGAAGGGTTCGATGCAGCGGTCGTCTACGGCGATGCGCCGAACCATGGGCTGCACGTGTGCAAGCTGTTCGATGAACAGCTCACGCCGGTATGCGCCCCCTCGTTACTGGCAGGGCCGGTGCCACTGAAAGAGGTTGGGGATCTTCAGCGCCACATGCTGCTGCACCCCTCGCGTGATGAACATGACTGGCGCCTATGGCTACAGGCCGCTGGGGTCGCCTTCGACACTCAAGGGCCCCGGCAGCATTTCGAAACCTTGGACATGGCCATGGCAATGGCCTCCCAGGGCACCGGGGTGGCCATAGGTGATTGGGCGCTGATAGGTGACGACCTGAAAAGCGGCAGGCTGTGCATGCCGTTCGGGCTCAAGGTGATGACCGGCAAAGGCTATTACCTGGCCTGTCAGGCCAGGAATGTGCCGCCTGGGCTGGTCGAGTTGATGGCTTGGCTGCAAGCGCGCGCCAACCGCTGAACGCCTGAGCCCGCAGCGCGGCAGTATCGGCAAGCACCGGCCAACGAATGCCCTATGGTGCTTGCCCGTTGAGCGCCGCCCGCCAGGCGGAACGGCGCCATCCCGGTCACTCGTCGACGCTCATGTATTCCTTGGCCCAGCGGATGTAGTCCTCAGGCTGGGTGTAGGTGTGCGACAGCTCGGTGGCGGTGAGGTTTTCCGACTTGTTCTGCCGACCGCGCTGCAGGCGCAGGCAGTCATAAGTGGCCTTGATCGCGGCAAAATAGGCGGCATGGCCATCGACCACGATCCGCACGCCAAGGCGCGCCAGGCGCTCATCGTCGTGCAGGTTCGGGTTGGCATAGGTCACCAGCATCAGCGGCACGCTCAGGTGCTCGGCAATCTGCTCCAGTTGCTCGAAGTCTTTGACACCCACCATGCAGATGGCGTCGGCACCGGCCTTCTGGTAGCTCTGTGTGCGCACGATGATTTCTTCGGTGCTGAGCACACCGGCGTTGGTCCGGGCGATGATCGACAGCGACGCGTCTACCCGTGCCTCCAGCGCCGCACGGATCTTGCCAACGCCCTCCTCGACCGGGATCAGGTCGGTGGACTTGCGCCCGAACTGGGCCGGCAGCAGCGTGTCTTCGATCGTCAGCGCAGCCACACCGGCGCGTTCCAGTTCGACGACGGTGCGCATGACGTTCAGCGCATTGCCATAACCGTGGTCGGCATCGGCGAGCACCGGCAGCTGGGCCACCCGGCCGATGCGGGTAGCCTGCTCGACGAATTCACTCAGCGTGATAAGGGCGAAGTCTGGTGCGGCCAGCACCTGCAGCGAGGCGACCGAGCCGCCGAGAATGCCGACTTCAAAGCCCAGGTCAGCGGCGATACGCGCCGACATCGGGTCGAACACGGACGCCGTGTGATAGCAGGAACCTGAAGCGAGCAGCTCGCGGAAGGCAAAACGCAGATCTTGATGGGAAGCCTTGGGCATGATCACTCCGCTTATACGTAAAAATGAACGGTTGCTACCGACCCCTGAATCGGGTCTACCTGACCTGTTCCAACCGTCGCCATCTGGGCGGTCATGCTCGACATGCAGGCAGAGGAATAAAAGGTGTGGGAAACAGCGGCACTGGAAACCTGCGACATAATGTTGCACCACGCTGGTGCAACCCCAGGATTCAAGGCTCTGCGGCCTATGCACGATATCACGCGGCCATGCAGCACTGGATGAATGCACCAATGCCGATCTTGCATAGGCGATGCAGATAGTGGATAGGTAGCTACCTAAGTCGGGTTACAATTGCACCCTTCATGCCGACCCGTTCCGCGGGCCGGCAAAGCCACCGCCGTCGTTCAAACAAGGTACCCCCGTGACCGCCGCCCTGCCTCCTGCCGGCCTGCGTAACGTGCTCAACGCGTTGATGCTGGCCATTTTCCTTGGCGCCCTGGACCAGACCATCGTCGCCGTCTCACTGCCCGCCATTTCTGCGCAGTTCAATGACGTCGGGCTGCTGGCCTGGGTGATTTCGGGCTACATGGTGGCGATGACCGTGGCGGTGCCGATCTACGGCAAGCTGGGGGACCTGTATGGGCGCCGCCGCATGATCCTTACCGGCATCAGTCTGTTCACCCTGGCCTCCATCGCCTGCGCCCTGGCCCAAGACATGCAGCAACTGGTGCTGGCGCGCGTACTGCAAGGCATCGGTGCGGGCGGAATGGTCTCGGTGAGCCAGGCGATCATCGGCGACTTCGTGCCGCCGCGCGAGCGTGGGCGCTACCAGGGCTATTTCAGCAGCATGTATGCCGCAGCGAGTGTGGCAGGGCCGGTGCTAGGTGGCTGGCTGACCGAATACCTGTCGTGGCGCTGGGTGTTCTGGATCAATCTGCCCTTGGGCTTGGTCGCCCTGTGGGCCCTCCACCGCGCCCTACGGGGCATACCCGTGCAACGGCGGCGGGCCCAGGTGGACTATGTGGGGGCGGTTTTGTTGATCCTTGGCCTGGGCAGCCTGCTGCTGGGCATTACCCTGGTCGGCCAGGGCCATGCCTGGACTGCGCCCGCCGTGGTGGCCCTGTTCGCCTGCGCCGGGCTTGGCGCGGCCTTGTTCATCGGGCATGAACGTCGCTGCCAGGAGCCATTGCTGCCACTGGGGCTGTTCGGCAACCGGGTTGCCGTGCTGTGCTGGGCGGTGATTTTCTTCGCCAGCTTCCAATCGATCTCTCTGACCATGCTGATGCCCCTGCGTTACCAGGGCATCACCGGGGCCGGGGCCGACAGCGCGGCGCTACACCTGCTGCCTTTGGCCATCGGCTTGCCTATCGGTGCATTCACCGGCGGGCGCATGACCAGCTTCACTGGCCGCTACAAGCCGCAGATCCTCGCCGGTGCGTTGCTGATGCCGGTGGCAATCTTCGCCATGGCCATCACCCCACCACAGTCGGGCGTACTCAGCGCGCTCTTCATGCTGTGCACCGGGATCGCCTGCGGGCTGCAGTTCCCGACATCGCTGGTAGGCACACAGAGCGCTGTGGAGAGCAAGGACATCGGCGTGGCCACCAGCACGACCAACCTGTTCCGCTCACTGGGCGGCGCGATGGGCGTGGCATGCATGTCCAGCGTATTGCTGGCACTGCTGCACCAGGGTGGGTTCGAGCTGCTGGGTAATCCGTTGCTGGGGAGCCTGCAGGCAGGCGAAGCGGACCCAGCAACCCAGGCACGATTACTGCAAACCTTCAGGTACCTGCTGCTGGGCAGCGCCGCAGTGGCGATGCTCGGGCTGGTCGCGGCGGTGGCATTGCCAGACCGGCAGTTGCGTGGACGCTAGGGGCACACCTTGAAGGTATTAATCATCCCTTAATACTCAGGGAAAACACTCCCTCACAATCCTTAACAAAGTGTCATTTGCGCAACGCCGGGCTCCAGCGCAGCATATCCAGCCCGGTGTCCACCCATTTATCGGCATCGCGCAACAGATCGAAGCTGTCTGGCAGGAGCAACCAGCGCCCGATCAGGCCATCGACATAGGCAAACAGGGCCACGGCCGCTCGCTCCACATCCAGCCCGGCCGGCAACTGTTCACGGCGTACGGCATTGGCCAACGCCAGGGTAATGCCTTCGTGGCAATCCAGCACCGCGCCTTGGCGCTGCTGGCGAATTTCACACATGTCATCGGTGAACTCGCACTTGTGATGCAAGATCTCATTGATACGCCGGGTCCGGGCGTCGAGCACCAGCTCGTTGAACACTTGCAACAGCAGCTTGCGCATGCAGCCGAGAGGGTCCAGCTCGTCCTCGCTTTCACTGGCCCGCGCCAAATGGTCATGGGTTTCGTGCAGGCTGTCGAGCAGCGCCTGCACCAACTCCGCCTTGTTGTTGAAATGCCAGTAGATGGCACCGCGGGTCACGCCCGCCAGCTCGGCGATGTCAGCAAGGGTGGTTCGTGCAACCCCACGCTTGTAGAAAGCCTTTTCCGCCGCCTCGATGATCTGAGTTCGGGTTTCCTGGGCTTCTTCTTTGGTTCGACGGACCATGGCAGTACAACCTCATCTGGGCCCACAGGCACGCTGCCGGTGGGGAATCCGCCGGGGTCACCTCTGAAGGGCGCCTCCGGATGGGCTAATCAAGGGGCCGGATAGTAGCCAAGTACCACCCTACGGTATTTACAAACAACATGAATGTAAGTATATTCGTTAGTAAGCTATTTATCCAACCTGATAGCATTTTTTCTGACAAGACTCTTCCATTACTCTTGAGCGTCTCCCTGCTCTAGCGACCCGAGGATCCTCATGCAATTCAAGCCAGCCGTTACCGCTCTGGTTTCCGCCGTCGCCCTGGCAACTCTGCTAAGTGGCTGTAAGAAAGAAGAAGCCGCGCCCGCAGCACAGGCTCCTCTGGTCGGCGTCGTGACAATCCAGCCCCAGGCCTTCACCTTGACCTCCGAGCTGCCGGGGCGCACCAGCGCCTATCGCGTTGCCGAAGTGCGCCCACAGGTCAATGGCATCATTCTCAAGCGCCTGTTCAAGGAAGGCAGCGACGTCAAGGCCGGTCAGCAGCTGTACCAGATCGACCCTGCCGTCTACGAGGCGACCCTGGCCAACGCCCAGGCCAACCTGCAGGCTACCCGTTCGCTGGCCGAGCGCTACAAGCAGCTGATCGACGAACAGGCGGTGTCCAAGCAGGAATACGACGACGCCAATGCCAAACGATTGCAGGCCGAGGCCGCGCTCAAGAGCGCCCAGATCGATCTGCGCTATACCAAGGTACTGGCGCCGATCAGTGGCCGCATCGGTCGCTCGTCGTTCACCGAAGGTGCGCTGGTGAGCAATGGCCAGACCAATGCCATGGCTACCATCCAGCAACTCGACCCGATCTACGTCGATGTCACGCAGTCCACCGCCGAGTTGCTCAAACTGCGTCGTGACCTGGAAAGTGGCCAGCTGCAGAAGTCCGGCGACAACGCCGCCTCCGTCCAACTGGTGCTCGAAGACGGCAGCCTGTTCAAGCAGGAAGGTCGCCTGGAGTTCTCCGAAGTGGCGGTCGACGAGACCACAGGTTCGGTGACGCTGCGCGCCATCTTCCCCAACCCTGACCACACCCTGCTGCCCGGCATGTTCGTGCACGCGCGGCTCAAGGCCGGGGTCAACAGCAATGCCATCCTGGCCCCGCAGCAAGGCGTGACCCGTGACCTCAAGGGTGCACCGACTGCGCTGGTAGTCAACCAGGAGAACAAGGTCGAACTGCGCCAGCTCAAGGCCAGCCGCACCCTGGGCAGCGATTGGCTGATCGAAGAAGGCCTGAACCCGGGCGACCGCCTGATCACCGAAGGCCTGCAGTACGTGCGCCCAGGTGTCGAGGTCAAGGTCAGCGATGCCACCAACGTCAAGAAACCGGGCAGCCCTGATCAGGCCAGCGCGGCCAAAGCAGACGCCAAAGCGGAGTAAACCATGTCGAAGTTCTTTATCGATCGCCCGATCTTCGCCTGGGTGATCGCCTTGGTGATCATGCTCGTCGGCGCTTTGTCGATCCTGAAGCTGCCGATCAACCAGTACCCGAGCATCGCGCCGCCGGCTATCGCCATCTCCGTGACCTACCCGGGCGCCTCGGCGCAAACCGTGCAGGACACCGTGGTGCAGGTGATCGAGCAGCAGCTCAACGGCATCGACAACCTGCGTTATGTGTCCTCGGAGAGCAACTCCGACGGCAGCATGACCATCACCGCCACCTTCGAGCAGGGCACCAACCCTGATACCGCGCAGGTTCAGGTACAGAACAAGCTGAACCTGGCCACCCCACTGCTGCCGCAGGAAGTGCAGCAGCAAGGTATCCGCGTCACCAAGGCAGTGAAGAACTTCCTGATGGTGATCGGCCTGGTGTCCGAAGACGGCAGCATGACCAAGGATGACCTTGCCAACTACATCGTTTCCAACATGCAGGACTCGATTTCGCGTACGGCAGGTGTGGGTGACTTCCAGGTATTCGGTGCACAGTACGCAATGCGTATCTGGCTCGATCCGGCCAAGCTGAACAAGTTCCAGCTGACCCCGGTCGACGTCAAGAACGCGGTCGCCGCGCAGAACGTGCAGGTCTCCTCCGGCCAGCTCGGCGGCCTGCCTGCGATGCCGGGCACCCAGCTGAACGCCACCATCATCGGCAAGACCCGCCTGCAGACCGCCGAGCAGTTCGAGAAGATCCTGCTCAAGGTCAACAGCGACGGTTCGCAGGTTCGCCTGAGTGATGTTGCCCAGGTCGGCCTGGGTGGCGAAAACTACGCCATCAGCGCCCAGTTCAACGGCAAGCCGGCCTCGGGCCTTGCGGTCAAGCTGGCAACCGGTGCCAACGCCCTGGATACCGCCACGGCCTTGCGCAAGACCATCAGCGAGCTGGAGCCGTTCTTCCCGCCAGGGGTGAAAGCGGTATTCCCGTATGACACCACACCGGTGGTCACCGAATCGATCAGCGGGGTTATCCACACCCTGATCGAAGCCGTGGTCCTGGTATTCCTGGTGATGTACCTGTTCCTGCAGAACTTCCGCGCCACCATCATCACCACCATGACCGTACCGGTGGTATTGCTGGGCACCTTCGGCATCCTTGCCGCAGCGGGCTTCAGCATCAACACCCTGACCATGTTCGCCATGGTTCTGGCCATTGGCTTGCTGGTGGACGACGCCATCGTCGTGGTGGAGAACGTCGAACGGGTCATGTCCGAGGAAGGCTTGCCGCCCAAAGAGGCAACCAAGCGGTCGATGGAGCAGATCCAGGGCGCGCTGGTGGGCATCGCCCTGGTACTGTCGGCAGTACTGCTGCCGATGGCCTTCTTCGGCGGCTCCACGGGGGTGATCTACCGGCAATTCTCCATCACCATCGTCTCGGCCATGGGCCTGTCGGTGCTGGTGGCGCTGATCTTCACCCCGGCCCTGTGCGCCACCATGCTCAAGCCACTCAAAAAGGGCGAGCACCATGTAGCCAAAGGTGGCTTCTTCGGCTGGTTCAACCGTAACTTCGACCGCGGCGTGACCGGCTACGAGCGCAGCGTGGGCACCATCCTGCGCAACAAGGTGCCGTTCCTGCTGGGCTATGTCTTGATTGTCGTCGGCATGATCTGGCTGTTCACCCGCATCCCTACCGCGTTCCTGCCAGAGGAAGACCAGGGCGTACTGTTCGCCCAGGTACAGACCCCGGCCGGTTCCAGTGCCGAGCGCACCCAGGTGGTGATCGACAACATGCGTGATTACCTGCTCAAGGACGAAGCCGATACCGTGTCGTCGGTGTTCACCGTCAACGGCTTCAACTTTGCCGGTCGCGGGCAAAGCTCGGGCATGGCGTTCATCATGCTCAAGCCATGGGACGAGCGCACCAAGGAGAACAGCGTGTTCGGCCTGGCCGAGCGTGCCCAGCAGCACTTCTTCAGCTTCCGTGATGCGATGGTGTTCGCCTTCGCGCCGCCTGCGGTAATGGAACTGGGTAACGCCACCGGCTTCGACGTGTTCCTTCAGGACCGTGGGGGTGTCGGCCATGCAAAACTGATGGAAGCGCGCAACCAGTTCCTGGCCAAGGCCGGCCAGAGCAAGGTGCTCAGCGGCGTGCGCCCGAACGGCCTGAACGATGAGCCGCAGTACCAGCTGACCATCGATGACGAACGTGCCAGCGCCTTGGGCGTGACCATCTCCGACATCAACAACACCCTGTCGATTGCCTTGGGTGCCAGCTACGTCAACGACTTCATCGACCGCGGCCGGGTCAAGAAGGTGTACATCCAGGGCGAAGCGAACGCCCGGATGAGCCCGGAAGACCTGCAGAAGTGGTACGTGCGCAACGGCGAAGGCGAGATGGTGCCGTTCTCGTCCTTCGCCACCGGCGAGTGGACCTACGGTTCGCCCAAGCTCTCGCGCTACAACGGTGTCGAGGCGATGGAAATCCTCGGTGCCCCGGCCCCAGGCTACAGTACCGGTGAAGCCATGGCCGAGGTGGAGCGTATCGCTGGCGAACTGCCGGACGGTATCGGCTACTCCTGGACCGGCATGTCCTACGAGGAAAAGCTCTCCGGCTCGCAGATGCCGGCACTGTTCGCCCTCTCGATCCTGTTCGTGTTCCTGTGCCTGGCTGCACTGTATGAAAGCTGGTCGATCCCGATCGCCGTCGTGCTTGTCGTTCCACTGGGCATCATCGGTGCGCTGATCGCCACCAGCCTGCGCGGCCTGTCCAATGACGTGTACTTCCTGGTCGGCCTGCTGACTACCATCGGCCTGGCGGCGAAGAACGCGATCCTGATCGTGGAATTCGCCAAGGAACTGCACGAGCAAGGCAAGAGCCTGTTTGACGCAGCGATCGAGGCATGCCGCATGCGTCTTCGCCCGATCATCATGACCTCGCTGGCATTCATCCTGGGCGTGGTACCGTTGACCATTTCCAGCGGCGCGGGCGCGGGCAGCCAGCATGCCATCGGTACTGGGGTAATTGGCGGCATGATCAGTGCGACCGTACTGGCCATCTTCTGGGTACCGCTGTTCTTCGTCGCAGTGTCGTCGCTGTTCGGCAGCAAAAAGCCGGAAAAGGACGCCACCCCTGAAACTCCACGTTATGAGGCTGGGCAATGACCAAGTCTTTGTTGTCCCTTGCGGTAACCGCTTTCATTCTCGGCGGCTGCTCGCTGATCCCTGACTACCAGACCCCGGAAGCACCGGTGGCTGCGCAGTGGCCGCAAGGCCCTGCGTACTCGCCGACCGAGTCGGCCGATGTGGCCGCCGCCGAACAGGGCTGGCGCCAGTTCTTCCACGACCCGGCACTGCAGCAGTTGATCCAGACTTCGCTGGTCAACAACCGCGACCTGCGCGTGGCGGCGCTGAACCTCGATGCCTACCGTGCGCAGTACCGCATCCAGCGCGCTGACCTGTTCCCGGCGGTTTCGGCCACTGGCAGCGGCAGCCGCCAGCGCGTCCCGGCTGACCTGTCGACCACCGGCGAAGCCAACATCACCAGCCAGTACTCGGCCACCCTGGGTGTCAGCGCCTATGAGCTGGACCTGTTCGGCCGCGTACGCAGCCTGACCGAGCAGGCTCTGGAAACCTACCTGTCCAGTGAGCAGGCGCGTCGCTCCACGCAGATCGCCCTGGTGGCCAGCGTGGCCAACGCCTACTACACCTGGCAGGCCGACCAGGCGCTGTTCAAGCTGACCGAAGAAACGCTCAAGACCTACGAAGAAAGCTACAACCTGACCCGCCGCAGCAACGAAGTCGGTGTGGCGTCGGCGCTCGACCTCAGCCAGGCGCGCACCGCTGTGGAAGGGGCGCGGGTCAAGTACTCGCAATACCAGCGCCTGGTAGCCCAGGACCTCAACAGCCTGGCTGTGCTGGTGGGTACCGGCATCCCGGCCAACCTGCCCAAGCCGCTGGAGCTCGATGCCGACCAGCTGGCGGAAGTGCCGGCTGGCCTGCCGTCGGACCTTCTTCAGCGCCGCCCGGACATTCAGGAAGCCGAACACCTGCTCAAGGCCGCCAATGCCAACATTGGCGCAGCGCGCGCAGCGTTCTTCCCGAGCATCAGCCTGACCGCCAACGCGGGCACCCTGAGCCCGGACATGGACGGGCTGTTCAAGGGTGGTTCGGGGACCTGGCTGTTCCAGCCGCAGATCAACCTGCCGATCTTCAACGCCGGCAGCCTGAAGGCCAGCCTGGACTATTCGAAGATCCAGAAGGACATCAACGTCGCCAAGTATGAAAAGACCATCCAGACCGCCTTCCAGGAAGTCTCCGATGGCCTGGCGGCGCGCAAGACCTTCGAAGAGCAGTTGCAGGCGCAACGTGACCTGGTGCAAGCGAACCAGGATTACTACCGCCTGGCCGAACGCCGTTACCGCATCGGCATCGACAGCAACCTGACCTTCCTCGATGCCCAGCGCAACCTGTTCAGTGCACAGCAGTCACTGATCACCGATCGCCTGTCGCAGCTGACCAGCGAGGTCAACCTGTACAAAGCGCTCGGCGGTGGCTGGTATGAGAAGACTGGCCAGGCCAATCAGCAGGCATCGGCGGCAACACCGAAGAGCTGAGTGCTCGGGTTTAAAGCACCAGGTGGTGCCAGTCAGTCCGGCATATTGGGGCCGCTTTGCGGCCCATCGCCGGCAAGCCGGCTCCCACAGAGTTCTAGGGTGCACCTCAGATAGCGGACATCCTCCATCTTTTGGGGGGCAGCCCAGATCCCTGTGGGAGCCGGCTTGCCGGCGATGGGGTGCGTAGCAGCCCTGAAAACGCTTACTGGCTGCCAGGGATGTTTATACATCACCACGCTGCCTGATAAATAATTAACCACCTGGAACATTCCGTTCGATTATCGCCCGCTTCCGCTTGCGACGAATTGCCTCACCGCTGCCCTCCCCCGCACCATCCTCCCCAGCAACACGTTGCCAATTTGACAGAAAAGACCCGCCCTGCAGGCCGCACGCTGCAGCGCACCGGTTCGCCAATAAAAACAAGAGATCCACGACAGATGAGCATTTCGCACCCCGCACGCCAGCTGCTGCCCGGCCTGTTGGCCATCTCCTGCGCCCTCCCCGCATTGGCCGCCGAAGGTGGTTTCATGGAGGACGCCAAGGCCACCCTCAACCTGCGCAACTTTTACATCAACCGCAACTTCGTCGACCCGGCGCACTCCCAAGCCAAGGGCGAGGAATGGACACAGAGTTTCATCCTCGATGCCCGCTCCGGCTTCACTCAGGGCGTCGTAGGCTTCGGCGTGGATGTGCTGGGCATGTACTCGGTCAAGCTCGACGGCGGCAAAGGCACCACCAACACCAACCTGCTACCGGTCCACGATGACGGCCGGCCTGCCGACGACTTCGGCCGCCTGGGCGTTGCGCTGAAAGCCAAGCTGTCGCAGACCGAGCTGAAAGTAGGCGAATGGATGCCCGTGCTGCCGATCCTGCGCTCGGATGACGGCCGGTCGCTGCCGCAGACCTTCCGTGGCGGCCAGCTCACCTCGAAAGAGATCGAGGGCCTGACCCTGTACGCAGGTCAGTTCCGCGCCAACAGCCCACGCAACGACGCAAGCATGGAAGACATGTCGCTCAACGGCCGAGCGGCGTTCACCTCCGATCGTTTCAACTTTGGCGGTGGCGAATACACCTTCAACGACAAGCGCACGATGATCGGCCTGTGGGATGCCCAGCTCAAGGACATCTACCGTCAGCAATACATCAACCTGGTACATAGCCAGCCGCTGGGCGAATGGACCCTGGGCGCCAACCTCGGCTACTTCATCGGCAAGGAAGACGGCGCCGAACGTGCAGGCCAGCTCGACAACCGTACTGCCTCGGCGATGCTCTCTGCACGCTACAAGGGCAACACCTTCTACGTCGGCCTGCAGAAAGTCAGTGGCGACGATGCCTGGTTGCGGGTCAACGGCACCAGCGGTGGCACCCTGGCCAACGACAGCTACAACTCCAGCTTCGACAATGCCAAGGAACGGTCCTGGCAGGTGCGCCATGACTTCAACTTCGTCAGCGTCGGTATCCCCGGACTGACCCTGATGAACCGCTACATCAAAGGTGACAATGTCACCTCTGGCAGCATCGACGACGGCAAGGAATGGGCGCGGGAAACCGAACTGGCCTACGTGGTGCAGTCGGGGTCCTTCAAGGATCTTTCGGTGAAATGGCGCAACTCCACCATGCGCAGGGACTTCAGCACCAACGCGTTCGATGAGAACCGGTTGATCGTCAGCTACCCGTTGAACCTGTTGTGATCCCCCGGCCATCAGCCATGCGCAGTGCCACCATTCGCTAAGCTGATGATGGTGGTGCGCCACAGGCTATCCTGAGCATCATGAGTGGCCTGTGCCCCCACCACGGCGGCACAGGCTACCCCCATGCAGGCAGGCCACCGAGGGAGGAACGACAATGAAAAACCTCGTCGAACACCTGAGCCAGTACGCAAGCTACCACCGCGACCCACGCAATATCGCTACCCACTTCGTCGGCATTCCGCTGATCGTGCTGGCAGTGACCATCCTGCTGTCGCGCCCAGGCTGGGACGTGGCCGGAGTGTGGCTGTCCCCTGCCCTGCTGGCCGCTGCGGCGTCGGTGTGGTTCTACCTGCGCCTGGACCTGCGTTTCGGCTTGGTGATGGGCTTGCTGCTGGGGCTGTGCCTATGGGTTGGCCAGGCATTGGCGCTGCAAAGCACCGCGCTGTGGCTAAGTGCTGGGGCAGGAGCGTTCGTGCTGGGCTGGATCATCCAGTTCGTCGGGCATTACTACGAAGGCCGCAAGCCTGCGTTCGTCGACGATATCAGTGGGCTGATCATAGGGCCGCTGTTCGTGGTGGCAGAAGCGGCATTCATGCTGGGCATGTGCCCGGCGCTAAAGCAGGCTGTAGAGGCCAATGCCGGGCCGGTGGCGCTGCGCTCTGTGTAGGCGCGACCCAAGGCCGCCCCTACAGGCGTGAGCTTCACGGCTGTTGACGAGACTCTACACCCAGTTCATCCCACACCGACTCTGCCAGGTGGAAGGTGGCATTGGCCGCCGGGATACCACAGTAGATAGCGCTCTGCATCAGCACTTCCTTGATCTCATCGCGAGTCACACCGTTGTTGGCCGCCGCGCGCAGGTGCAACTTGAGTTCGTCGTTGCGGTTCATGCCGATCAGCATCGCGATGGTGATCAGGCTGCGCGTATGCCGTGGCAGGCCCGGGCGGGTCCAGATATCACCCCAGGCATGGCGGGTGATCATTTCCTGGAACTCGCCATTGAAGTCGTTGAGTTTTTCCAGGCTGCGATCTACATGGGCATCGCCCAGTACCGCGCGGCGTACTTGCATGCCGGCGTCGTAGCGTTGTTTCTCATCCATGGCAGAGTCCTCAGCGAGCCAGCAGGAAGTCAAGTACGCGAAGGCTGAACGCCTCGCCGATCTCGACGTTGGACAGGTGCGCTGCCGGGAATTCGGCATAGGTGGCACCGATGATCGCGGCCTGCATGAAGCGGCCATGTTCCGGCGTGGTCACCACGTCCTCGGTACCGGCGACAACCAGCGTAGGCACCTGGATACGGCCGAGTTGCTCACGGTAGTCGGCATCGCGTACCGCCGCGCAGTTGGCGGCATAGCCCTGTGGAGAGGTCTGCGCGAGCATCTGGCAGATGCGCTGCGCCTGCTCAGGTTGAGCCTGGGCAAAAGCAGGGGTGAACCAGCGAGCGATCGAGGCGTCGCGCAGGTCGGCCATGGCTTGCTGCCCGCCTTTGAGCACCATGTCGATGCGGGTAGTCCACACCTCGTCATTGGCGATCTTGGCAGCGGTATTGCACAGGGTCAGGCTGTGCAGGCGCTCGCCTGCATTGATCCCCAGCCACTGGCCGATCAGGCCACCCATGGACAGGCCAACGAAGTGGGCATGGGCGATATCCAGCGCATCGAGCAGCGCCAGCACATCACCGCCCAGTTGCTCGATGCTGTAGGGGCCCTCGGTGACCAGCGAAGCGCCGTGACCGCGGGTGTCGTAACGCAGTACACGGAAATGCTCGCTCCACAGCGGAATCTGGCTGTCCCACATGCCCAGGTCGGTCCCCAGGGAGTTGGACAGCACCAGCACCGGGGCATCATCCGGGCCATCGAGTCGATAGTTCAGTACGCCATCGGCCAGTTGCAAATGCGCCACAGCGGTCTCCTTCAGGCAGTGAAACGTTGATGTTCAGCCACGGCGCGCGCCACCCAGACGCGGGCCTGACCAAGGTAATGGGCAGGGTCGAGCAGACGGTCGAGTTCCTGTTCGGTCAGTTCGGCAGTCACCTGCGGCTCGTCGCCCAGCACAGCGCGCAAATGGCGCTGTTCGGCGACTGCGCGCTGGCAGCATTGCTCGAGCAAGTGATGGGCGCGGTCGCGGCCGAGGCGCTGGGCCAGAACGATGCTCACCGCCTCGGCCAGCACCAGGCCCTGGGTCAGGTCGAGGTTACGGCGCATGCGCTCGGCGTCCACCTCCATGCCTTCGACGATCACCTGGGCCTGGCGCAAGGCGCCTGAAACCAGGCAGCAGATCTCCGGCAGTGTTTCCCACTCGGCATGCCACAGGCCGAGGCTGCGCTCGTGCTCCTGGGGCATGGCTGCGTAAAGCGTCGATAGCAGCCCTGGAACCCGGGTGGCAGCACCGATCAGGACTGCCGCGCCCACCGGGTTGCGCTTGTGCGGCATGGTCGACGACCCACCCTTGCCAGGCGCGGAAGGCTCGAACACCTCACCCGCCTCGGTCTGCATCAGCAGGCTGACATCGCGGCCCAGCTTGCCCAGGCTACCGGCAACAAGGCCCAGCACCGAGGCGAACTCCACCAGGCGGTCGCGCTGGGTGTGCCAGGGTTGCTCGGGCAAGGTCAGTTTCAACTGTGCAGCCAGGCCCTCGGCGACCGGCATAGCTTTACTGCCCAAGGCCGCCAGGCTGCCGGAGGCGCCACCGAACTGCAGTACCAGCAAGCGCGGACGCAGCTCCTGCAGCCGTTGACGGTGGCGGGTAACGGCGCCCAGGATGCCGGCCAGTTTCATGCCCAGGGTCACCGGGGTGGCGTGCTGCAGCCAGGTACGCCCCACCAGTGGTGTGTCGGCGTGCTGCAGGGCCTGGCGCGACAAGGTTTCGGCCAGCGCTGCGAGGTCGGCCTCGATCAGCGCCAGTGCATCACGCAACTGCAACACCAGCCCGGTGTCCATCGCATCCTGGCTGGTGGCGCCCAAGTGCACATAGCGCTCGGCCTCGGGAACACCACTGGCGACCACCTTGCCCAACGCCTTGACCAGCGGGATTGCCGAGTTGCCTGCCGTGGCGATGGCATCGGCAAGCGCACGAACGTCATAGCGCTCGGCCTGGCAGGCTGTCTCGATGGCCGCAACCGCGCTGAGCGGCACCAGGCCAGCAGCGGCCTCGGCACGGGCCAGGGCAGCTTCGAAATCGAGCATGCCTTGCAGGCGGCCACGGTCAGAGAAGATCTCGCGCATGGCCGGGGCGGTGAAATAGGCGTCGAACAGTAGGTTGCTCATGCAACGTCCTTAATCATCATGGTGCAGATACGCCGCCTGTTTCGGCAGACGCAGGCTGAACAGGAACGCGATGGCCATCATCGCCGTCACGTACCAGTAAAAGGTGTTCTCCATCCCCAGGCTTTTCAAGCCCAGGGCCACGTACTCGGCCGAGCCGCCGAACATTGCGTTGGCTACCGCGTAAGCCAGGCCCACACCCAGCGCACGCACCTGCGGCGGGAACATCTCGGCCTTCACCAGGCCACTGATCGAGGTGTAGAAACTGACGATGCACAGTGCCAGGGTCACCAGCACGAAGGCCATGAACGGGCTGCTGACGGTTTTCAGCGCCATCAGCAACGGCACGGTGAACAGCGTGCCCAAGGCACCGAACAGCAGCATCGAGTTACGTCGGCCGATACGGTCGGAAAGCATGCCGAAGAACGGCTGCATCACCATGTACAGGAACAAGGCACCGGTCATCACGAAGCTGGCGCTCTTGGCGCTCATGCCCGCGGTGTTGACCAGGTACTTCTGCATGTACGTCGTGAAGGTATAGAAGATCAGCGAGCCACCGGCGGTATAGCCGAGCACGGTGATGAAGGCCGCCGTGTGGTTGCGGAACAGGCCTTTGATGGAACCTGCATCCTTGTCCTTGCGGGTTTCGGCATTGCTGGTCTCGTGCAGCGAGCGGCGCAGCATCAGCGAGATCAGCGCGGCGATGGAACCGACCACGAACGGGATGCGCCAGCCCCAGGCACGCAATTCTTCTTCGGTCAGCATTTGTTGGAGGATCACCACCACCAGCACGGCAAGCAGTTGGCCACCGATCAGCGTGACGTACTGGAACGATGCGAAGAAACCGCGCTGGCCACGCAGCGCCACCTCACTCATGTAGGTCGCGGTGGTGCCGTACTCGCCGCCTACCGACAGGCCCTGAATCAAACGGGCGAGCAACAGCAATGCCGGAGCCCAGGTGCCAATGCTCGAGTAGGTAGGCAAACAGGCAATCATCAAGGAGCCGAAACACATCATCAGCACCGAGATCATCAGGGAATTCTTGCGGCCATGGCGGTCCGCCAGGCGACCGAAGATCCAGCCACCGATAGGCCGCATCAAGAAGCCAGCAGCGAACACGCCAGCGGTATTGAGCAATTGAACGGTGGGGTCGTCAGAGGGGAAGAAGGCCGGGGCAAAATAGATTGCACAGAAGGCGTAGACATAGAAGTCGAACCATTCCACCAGGTTGCCTGAAGAGGCACCGACGATGGCGAAGATGCGCTTGCTGCGCTCTTCACCGGTGTAATAGGTTGAGGTCATGACGGCTTTACTCCTGGAGTGTCCTAGGTAGGTCTAGACATACTTAGTAACACACTCGTTCCGCTTCCGCGCTGGCTATTGGCCTTGTGTCGCATAAGTCCGACCCCTTCGCGGGCCAAGCCCGCCCTCACAAGGGAGGCGTGGTCCCCTGTGAGAACGGGCTTGGCCCGCGAAGAGGCCGGAACAGGTCAAACCCGCTCGATGGCCAGCGCCAGGCCTTGGCCAACACCGACACACATGGTCGCCAAGCCCTTGCGCCCGCCGCTCTTTTCCAGTTGGTGCAGCGCAGTCAGTACCAGGCGCGCACCACTCATGCCCAGCGGGTGGCCCAGGGCAATGGCACCGCCGTTAGGGTTGACTTGCGGTGCATCATCGGCCACGCCCAGCTCACGCAGCACCGCCAGGCCTTGGCTGGCGAAGGCTTCGTTGAGCTCGATCACATCGAAATCGCTCATGGCCACACCCAGGCGCTCGGTCAGCTTGCGCACTGCGGGTACCGGGCCGATGCCCATCACCCGGGGCGCCACACCGCCGCTGGCCATGCCCAGAACACGGGCACGCGGGGTCAGGCCGTGCTTCTTCACCGCCTCAGCCGAGGCCAGGATCAGTGCAGCAGCACCGTCGTTGACGCCCGAGGCATTACCAGCGGTGACGGTCTTGTCCGGGCCGTTGACCGGCTTGAGCTTGGTCAGTGCCTCGAGGGTGGTTTCCGGGCGCAGGTGCTCGTCGCGCTCGACGATGGTTTCGCCCTTCTTGTGGGCGATACGCACCGGCACGATTTCTTCGGCGAAGAAGCCCGCCGCTTGGGCTGCAGCGGCCTTCTGCTGGCTGCGCAGGGCGAATGCATCCTGATCGGCACGCGAAACCTGGTAATCGTCTGCGACGTTATCAGCGGTTTCAGGCATGGAATCCACACCGTACTGGCTCTTCATCAGCGGGTTGATGAAGCGCCAACCGATGGTGGTGTCCTCAAGCTTCATGTTGCGCGAGTAAGCGCTCTCGGCTTTGCCCATGACAAACGGCGCGCGCGACATGGACTCAACACCGCCGGCAATGGCCAGCTCCATCTCGCCGCTGGCGATGGCACGGAATGCAGTACCGATGGCGTCCATACCCGAGGCGCACAGGCGGTTCAGGGTCACGCCCGGGATAGTCTCGGGAAGGCCCGCCAGCAGCAGGGCCATGCGTGCCACGTTGCGGTTATCTTCACCGGCCTGGTTGGCACAGCCAAAGAACACTTCGTCGACCTGATCCCACTTCACACCCGGGTTGCGCTCGATCAGCGCCTTGAGCGGTACAGCGGCCAGATCATCGGCACGCACGCCAGCGAGGGCGCCGCCGAAGCGGCCGATCGGGGTGCGAATAGCGTCACAGATAAATACGTCGCGCATCAAGCTTCTCCTGCCAGTGGGCCACGGGCCTCGGCGGTGCGGGGTTCAAAGTCACGCAGCGCACCCAGCTGGACCTCGGTTCAGGGTGCTACGTTGAGCCCAGATTAAGGAGAGTGGTGGGTCGCTGACAATCCGATAATCGACTATCAGTGCGGTTATCGAACATTTTGTCATCCAACCCACCCTCTCTTGTGGGGCCGCAACGCGGCCCGCAAGCGCAGGCTCAGGTCGCGTCGGCGTGGCTTACCAGGCCTTTCACGATCACGCCTACCGTCGCAAGTGCAGCTGGCACCAGCAGCGCCGTCAGCACCTGCTCGAAGTTCCAGCCCAGGCCAAGCAGGGTCGCGCCACTCCAGGCGCCGAGAATCGCGCCAAAGCGGCCGATACCGAGCATCCAGGAAACACCGGTGGCACGCGCCTGGGTCGGATAGAACCGCGCCGCCAGCGAAGGCATGGCCGATTGCGCGCCGTTCACACACATCCCGGCTACCAGCACCAGCGTGGCAAGCACGGCAATGTTGCCCAGGCTCTGCCCCACTGCATAAGCGAACACGCCTGCCAGCAAGTAGAAGATACCGATGACCTTGTGCGGGTTGAAACGGTCCATGGCCCAGCCTACTGCCACGGCGCTGAGTACACCACCGAACTGGAACAGCGCGCCGATGAACGCAGCCTGCTCCATGCTTGCGCCGCTGTCACGCATCAGCGTCGGCAGCCAGCTGGTGAGCAGGTAGACGATGACCAGGCCCATGAAGTAGGTCAGCCACAGCAGCATCGTGCCCAGGCCATAGGTGCCGGAGAAGATCACTGCGAACACGTTGCGCGCCGCCACAACCTTCTGTTCCGGCACACTGAAGCTGCCGGCCTGCGCGACAACGGCCGGTGCGATCGGCGCCAGGGTCTTGCGCACCTTGTCGGTACCGCGGTTGCGCACCACCAGAAAGCGTGCCGACTCAGGTAGCCAGACCATCAGCACCACAACCAGCAGCAGTGGCAGCACACCACCCACTACCAGCAGGCTATGCCAGCCGTAGGCCGGGATCATCTTCGCGGAGATGAACCCACCACCGGCCATGCCCAGGTTGAAGCCGCAGAACATGCTGGTCACCAACAGTGACTTGAGGCGCTCCGGGGTATATTCGGAAAGCAGCGTGGTGGCATTGGGCATGCCGGCGCCCAGGCCGAGGCCGGTCAGAAAGCGCAGCATCAGCAACTGGTCGACGTTGCTGGCGTAGGCCGAGGCCAGGCTGAAACCACCGAATACCAATACCGCACCCACCAGCACGACCTTGCGGCCAAAGCGGTCAGCCAGCGGCCCTGAACCCAAGGCGCCGAACACCATCCCGATCAAGGCGGCGCTCATCACCGGGCCAAGGCTGGCGCGGTCGATGCCCCACTCCTGGGACAATGCCGGAGCGATGAAGCCCATGGCCGCCGTGTCCAGGCCATCGAGGAAGACAATCAGGAAGCAAAGGATCACTACACGCCACTGATAGCGCGACAGCGGTTGTTCATTGATGAAAGACTGAACGTCGAGGCAGTTCCCGACAGGTTGTGGCTTGTTCATTGTTGTTATCCAGAAATTGAGCACAGTCGAGCCACTGCACGAGGGCGACAGGTACAGGGTTCAAAGTCGAGGGAGTTCGGCCTGAGTCAGCCTGGATACAACACAACTGCGTACGGGTGCGGCCGCAGCAGCGAAGTGACAGTGGTCATGATGTGCGCCTCTTGTGTTTTTCTTGTTCGGTCGGCACAGCCGACCGCTGCGGGAGACATTAATCAGCCAATGCAGGGCGCGCAATTCGTCCAGAGCGACACTGTGCGTTTATCGAACAGGAAACGGTTGGCATGTTCGATAACGGTGCACAGCGGCGCGTTGGGCGGGGGTTGTTTCAACCAAACAACTGGTGGCAAAGATCGCGACTGGACGCCAACAGGATCGGCAAGAAACGCTGCTCCAGTTCGCTTCGGCTCACACGCCCCACATGGGTGCTGACATTCAACGCCGCAAGCACCTGCCCGGAAGCATCGTAAATCGGTACGGCGATCGAACGCAGGCCCTGCTCCAGTTCCTGGTCGACCACGCACCAGCCCTGCTCACGCACCTGCTGGATGCACGCGAACAGCGACTCCGGATCATGCAAGGTACGGCTGGTTCGGGCCTTGAGGTCGGCGCGGTCGAGATACTCGCGCAAGCTGGTGTCATCCATGGCGGCCAATAGAATGCGCCCCATCGACGTGCAGTAGGCCGGCAGCCGCCCACCGACCGACAGATCGACCGATATCAGCCGCTCGACAGTGGCCGAACGGGCTATATAAAGGATGTCGTCGCCTTCGAGGGTGGCCATGTTGGCCGCTTCGTGCAACTGATCGCTGATGCGGTCCAGGTAAGGCTGGGCGGACACCGCCAGGGGCGTTGACGAAAGGTAGGCATGGCCAAGCGTCAGCACCTTGGGCAGCAGCGAATAGGTACGCCCGTCGGTCGTGGCGTAGCCGAGCTTGATCAAGGTATGCAGACAACGACGCACCGCCGCTCGCGGGATCTCGGTGCGGTGGCTGATCTGAGCGATGGTCAGGTGGCGCTTGCGCTCCTGGAATGCCTGGATCACGGCAAGCCCCCGCGCCAGCGAGGTCATGAAGTCCGGATCCCCGGTAAATGCCTGAATACGCTTGGCTGGCGAGGCCACGATTGGCGGCGCCAAGGCAGGGGTGCTCTGGCGTGCCGACTCAGGACTGGCAGATTCGTTGGCCGGGATTTCGTCACTCATCGCTCACCTCAAAAAATTCGCTGCTTCGTGCGATTATCGAACAAACGGCCGATAATCGCAATTGACCGCTGACACGTTTGCTTATACCTTTCTACTGCCACTTGTGGCTTCTTTGGAGAGACTGGTCAGGTACCCACCGTAGAAGTCCCCAGGCAACGGCCTCGCCTTTGTGCGAGGCCGTTTTTATTTCCCTGCTGGCACCCGAACCGCAGCGAACTTTCCATGCGCCGGCCGTTCAAACTTTGCACAAGCAGCCATTACCCGCAACTTGAACAAAGGGTTGTAGGCGCTGGGTAAATTACGCTGGCTGGCGTTTTATCGATTGCTATAATCCAACCGGCTGGCCCGGTTCGATATTCGGGCAAGGCACTTACCGCCTACCTTTATCCGACGACCAGCACGCCCAGTGCATGGGCAACGTGCATGTGCACGCATTACCGGCCACTTTTTACATTCAGGTACTACTGTGACGAAAGATGAACTGCGCGCGGAACTGGAGCGCCAGGCTGAACGTTACAAGGAAGTTTACGGTGGTGAAGTCACCACTTACGCCGCTCAACCGGAACCGGAGCGCAAACCTTGGCGCAAGCGGGCCACGGTCCAGGACCAGGCCTTTAACCAGGAACTGGAAAAGATGGAGAAAGAGTTGCGCAACGAAGACACCTGAGCCGTTTGCCGCAGGCAATCGCATTCGCGGTCAGGGGCGGCGCTCGGGACATAGATCGTTACCGAACAGCCACTCATGAAATGGAATTACACAAATTTCATACAGCCGTTTGAATCCTGAATGGCGAGTCCATTTTGTAGGAATACCCTGGATTTCGGCGCTTTTTGTGATTTTTAGCGGAGCTTTCTGCGCTTTACGCCGTGGGTAATGACGCTAGGGGGGCGCGCAAAAGGCTGCCATCGGTCAGCTGCGGGTGCATCGATTGCAAAGGTTTTCTGGCATAATCCCGCCCCCCAAATGACCGCCAGACAACCTTCATGATCGATTTATTCAGCGGACTGGATGCCTGGGTATTGGTGAGCCTGCTGCTTGCCCTGACCTTCGTGCTCGCATTCGAGTTCATCAATGGCTTTCATGACACCGCCAACGCGGTAGCCACCGTCATCTATACCAAAGCCATGCCACCACACCTGGCCGTGTTCTTCTCCGGGGTGTTCAACTTCCTTGGCGTTCTGCTGGGCGGTGTCGGGGTGGCTTACGCCATCGTTCACCTGCTGCCGGTCGAGCTGCTGATCAATGTGAACACCGGGCATGGCCTGGCCATGGTCTTCTCGTTGCTGGCTGCGGCCATCACCTGGAACCTGGGCACCTGGTATTTCGGCATCCCGGCCTCGAGCTCGCACACCTTGATCGGTTCGATCCTGGGCGTGGGCCTGGCCAACGCCCTGATCAGCGACATTCCCTTGGGTGACGGCGTCAACTGGCAGAAGGCGATCGACATCGCCATGTCGTTGGTCATTTCGCCCATGGCCGGCTTCGCTGTCGCTGCGCTGTTGCTGCTCGGCCTGAAATGGTGGCGCCCGCTGTCGAAGATGCACAAGACACCAGAGCAACGCCGCAAGCTCGACGACAAGAAGCACCCGCCCTTCTGGAACCGCCTGGTGCTGGTGATTTCGGCCATGGGCGTGAGCTTCGTGCACGGCTCCAACGACGGCCAGAAGGGCATCGGCCTGATCATGCTGGTGCTGATCGGCATTGTTCCGGCCAAGTTCGTACTCGACCTGAACAGCACCACTTACCAGATCGAACGCACCCGCGACGCAACGATGCACCTTAGCCAGTTCTACCAGCGCAACGCCGCCACACTTGGCGAGTTCCTGGCACTGGGCAAGGCGCAGGCCAGCGACCTTCCGGAGCAGTTCAGCTGCAACCCGCAGCAGACCGAACCTACCATCGCGGCATTGCAATCCTCGCTTCAGGGCGTTACCGATTACCGTGCCCTTGACGCCGAAAAGCGCGTGGAAGTGCGCCGCTACCTGCTGTGCCTGGATGATACGGCGAAGAAGGTTGGCAAGCTGCCAGGGCTGGAGGCGCGTGAAAAGTCCGACCTCGACAAGTTGCGCAAAGACCTCACCGCCACCACCGAATATGCCCCGTTCTGGGTAATCGTTGCCGTCGCCCTGGCGCTGGGCCTGGGCACCATGGTCGGCTGGAAACGCGTTGTACTGACCGTAGGCGAGAAGATCGGCAAACAGGGCATGACCTATGCCCAGGGCATGTCGGCGCAGATCACCGCAGCATGCGCCATTGGCATGGCCAACGTGTTCGCACTGCCGGTTTCGACGACCCATGTGTTGTCGTCCGGTGTGGCCGGCACCATGGTTGCCAACAAGAGTGGCCTGCAAGGCGGCACGGTGAAGACCATCCTGCTGGCCTGGGTATTGACCCTGCCTGCAACGATGGGCCTGGCGGCTGGCTTGTTCTGGCTGGCATCCAAGGCAATCGGCTGAACCTTGGCAGCGCAGTGAAAAGGGCCGCTCTGCGGCCCCTTTTACCCGGGCTGACCAACACCAACCCTCAAGCGGCTTTTAATGCACAGAAGCCAGCATCACCACCGCTAACGCTTCTTGCCCCCGAGCAACGACCCCATCAATCCCCGCACCAGTTGGCGCCCTAACTGATTGGCCGCCTGACGCACAGCCGACTTGATCGCCTGCCCTGCGGCGCTCTGCAAGAAGTCCCCAGCCTTGTCCACCAAGCTGTCTTCATCCGCCTGGGGCGCCGGTACCGGCTCCGCCGGCTCGCCTTTGCGCCGGGCCAGCATTTCATACGCCGACTCACGGTCGATCGGCTTGTCATAGCGCCCCGCCAACGGCGACCCGGCTATCAGCGCACTACGCTCGCCCGCACTCAACGGCCCGATTCGCGATTGCGGCGGTGCGATCAAGACTCGCTGCACCATCGCCGGCGTCCCCCGGTCTTCAAGCGTCCCCACCAGCGCCTCGCCAATCCCAAGCTCGGTCAGCACTGCCAGAGTGTCGAATGCCGGGTTCGGGCGAAAGCCGTCTGCCACGGCCCGCAGCGACTTCTGCTCCTTGGCGGTAAACGCCCGTAACCCATGCTGTATGCGCAACCCCAATTGGGCCAGCACGCTGTCGGGCAGATCGCCAGGCGACTGGGTGACAAAGAACACCCCCACGCCCTTGGAGCGGATGAGCCGAACCACCTGTTCCAAGCGATCCTGCAGCGCTTTCGGGGTCCCGTTGAACATTAGATGGGCTTCGTCGAAAAACAGCGCAAGCACCGGCTTGTCGGCATCGCCTCGCTCCGGCAACTGCTCGAACAGTTCGGCCAACAGCCACAACAGGAAGGTGGCGTAGACCTTCGGCGCCTCATGCACCAAGCGGCTGGCATCGAGCAGGTGGATTCGCCCACGACCATCAGCGTCCGTGCGCAGCAGGTCCTCCAGTTGCAATGCCGGCTCACCGAACAGCGCCTCGGCGCCCTGCTGCTCCAACGTTGCCAAACGACGCAACAATGCCTGGGTCGAACCGGTGGTCATCAGTGCACTGTCTTCGCCCAGCAACTGGGGATTGTCTTTAAGGTGTGCCAGCAGCGCCTTGAGGTCCTTGAGATCGAGCAGCAGCAACCCATCACGGTCGGCCACCTTGAATGCGGCATACAACGCTGCCTGCTGGCTGTCGGTCAGTTCAAGCAGGTTGCCAAGCAACAGCGGCCCCATCTCGCTCAGGGTGGTGCGCAGCGGGTGGCCGGACTGCCCGGCGATATCCCAAAGGCTCAACGGGTAGGCTTGCGCCCGGTACCCCAGCCAAGGCATGCCGGCAATGCGCTCGGCCACCTTGCCCTGGGGCGCTGCCGCCGCACCGACACCGCACAGGTCACCTTTGACATCGGCCGCGAACACCGCCACACCGGCATCACTGAACGCTTCCGCCAGGTGTTGCAAGGTCACGGTCTTGCCGGTACCGGTGGCACCGGCGACCAGGCCATGGCGGTTAGCCAGGCGCATGGCTTGGGTCACAGGCTGGCCATCCGGGCCAGCACCTACAACTATCGTCGAGTTTTCCGACATCTTTTTAATCCCCTGCTCAAGCTCGACCACCCATCAGCCGATAGCTCTGGATGATATTCGCCTTTGAAGACAGAACACCCCTGAAAGGACTTACGGGATGTTGCACTGTTTTAAGCGGTACTCGTGCGAACGCCCGATAAAAACCTTAGCGGAACCGATCACGCCATGAACAAAAGCCTTCGTTTCAGCCACAAGATTCTTTTGGCCGCATCACTGATCGTGATACTCGCCTTTAGCCTGTTCACCCTCTACAACGACTATCTCCAGCGTAATGCCATCCGTGAAGACCTGGAGAATTATCTGGCTGAAATGGGCGCCTCCACTTCGAACAACATTCGCAACCTGTTCGAAGGCCGGATAAAGCTGGTTGAAAACCTGGCGCAGAACATCGCCCAGCAACCTGCCAGCGCAGAAACGCTGATGGGCCAGAGTGCCCTGACTTCAAGCTTTTTGACCGTCTACCTGGGCAAGGTCGATGGTGGCTTCAGCGTGCGCCCCGACTCGAAGATGCCAGATGGCTACGACCCCCGCACCCGCCCCTGGTACAAGGATGGCATGAACGCCACAGGCGCCATTCTCACCGAGCCCTACATCGACATGACCACCAACCAGATGGTCATCGGCATCCTCAGCAAAGTGTCCGCGGGGGTCGGCGTGGTCGGCGGCGACCTGGCGCTGGACGGCCTGGTGCAGATCATCAACTCGCTGAATTTCGGCGGCATGGGCTACGCCTTCCTGGTCAACGATCAAGGCAAGATTCTGGTGCACCCTGACAAGGCACTGGTCATGAAATCGTTGTCGGACCTGTTCCCGCAGCACACGCCGAAACTGACTGGCGAGCTGACTGAAATCGAAGCCGATGGCCAGACCCGCCTGCTGACCTTCACCCCGATCAAGGGCCTGCCATCGGCCAACTGGTACATCGGCCTGTCCGTGGACAAGGACAAAGCCTTTGCCATGCTCAGCAACTTCCGTACTTCGGCAGTGATCGCCACGGTGGTAGCGGTCGTGATCATCATCGGTTTGCTGGGCCTGCTGATCCGCGTGCTGATGCAGCCGTTGCTCACCATGACCCGCGCCATGGAGGACATTGCCGAAGGTGAAGGCGACCTGACCAAACGCTTGAAAATTCACCAGCAGGATGAGTTCGGCATCCTCGGCACTGCCTTCAACCGCTTCGTCGAGCGCATCCACGGCTCGATCCGCGAGGTGTCCTCGGCCACCGAGCAGGTCAACGAGGTGGCGCTGCGCGTGATCAGCGCCTCCAACTCGTCGATGACCAACTCCGACGAGCAGTCCAACCGCACCAACAGCGTTGCCGCGGCCATCAATGAACTGGGTGCCGCCGCCCAGGAAATCGCCGGCAATGCCGCCCAGGCTTCGCAGCATGCAAGTTCTGCACGGCTGCTGGCAGAAGAAGGTCAGCAGGTAGTGACGCGCAATATCGAGGCGATGAATCGTCTGTCGGACCTGATCGTCACGTCCAGCGCACACATCGAAACGCTCAACAGCAAGACGGTGAACATCGGCCAGATCCTCGAAGTGATCACCAGCATCTCCCAGCAGACCAACCTGCTGGCGCTGAACGCTGCCATCGAAGCCGCACGGGCGGGTGAAGCCGGGCGTGGTTTTGCCGTGGTCGCCGACGAAGTCCGCAATCTGGCGCACCGTACCCAAGAGTCGGCGCAACAGGTCCAGGCGATGATCGAGGAGCTGCAGGTCGGTGCCCGTGAGTCGGTGGACACCATGGGCCAGAGCCAGCGCCACAGCCAGGACAGCATGGCGATCGCCAACCAGGCGGGTGAGCGCCTGGACAGCGTGACTGTGCGCATCGGTGAAATCGACGGCATGAACCAGTCGGTTGCAACTGCAACCGAAGAGCAGACGGCCGTGGTCGACTCGATCAACATGGACATCAATGAGATCAACATGCTCAACCAGGAAGGCGTCGAGAACCTCCAGGCCACCCTGCGAGCGTGCTCGGACCTCGAGCAACAGGCCACCCGCCTCAAGCACCTGGTAGGCAGCTTCCGCATCTAAGCGGCAAGCGGCAAGCTTCAAGCTGCAAGTAAAAGCGGGCCATGCGCCCTCTCGCTTGTAGCTTGCCGCTTGAAGCTTGTAGCTTGTAGCTTGCAGCTTGTAGCTTGCAGCTTGCAGCTGCAGCCCCCAACCCAACCGAACAAACTATCCTTCAGGTAGGTCAATCTTTAGGCGCGTCATCGTCGGCCTGTTACAGCCCGATGACGGACCAAAAGTCGATCCCGGAGGGATGCTGATCGTGCACATCGCTGACATCACCATGTTCTACGCCCCGGCCAGCGGGGGCGTACGTACCTATCTTGATGCCAAACACCACCGTCTCGACGCCATTGAGGGCGTACGCCACAGCCTGTTGATTCCCGGGGCCAGTGCTCGCCAGGAAGACGGCATCTATCAAGTTCCGGCGCCGCCCCTGCCCTTTGGCAAAGGCTACCGCTTCCCCGTGCGCCTTGCTCCCTGGTGCAATGTGCTGCGCGGCCTCAAGCCCGACCTCATCGAAGTGGGTGACCCGTACCTGACCGCCTGGGCCGCCCTTGAGGCGCGCCGCCAGCTCGATGTCCCCGTGATCGGCTTCTATCACTCCGACTTGCCACTGCTGGTCAGCAACCGCATGGGCAACTGGTTCACGCCGAATGTAGAAGCCTATGTCAGCAAGCTGTACGGCAATTTCGACCGAGTGCTGGCGCCCAGCCAGGTGATGGCCGACAAACTTCGCCGCCTGGGCGTGCGCGATGTGCATGTGCAGCGCCTGGGCGTGGACTTGGCCACGTTCAACCCGCAACACCGTGACCCACAACTGCGCGCCGAACTGGGCATCCCCGATACCAGCCGCCTGCTGGTCTTCGCTGGCCGTGGCTCGCGGGAAAAAAACCTGCCCGTACTGCTCGATTGCATACAGCGCCTTGGCCGCCCTTACCACCTGCTGCTGGTAGGCTCGAACATGCCAAGCAACGTCCCTGACAACGTCAGTGTGATCAATCGATTCTGTGCGCCGCAGGACGTCGCCCGGCTCGTGGCCAGCGCCGACCTGCTGGTGCATGCCGGCGACCAGGAAACCTTCGGCCTGGTCATCCTTGAAGCCATGGCCAGCGCCACGCCCGTGGTGGCCGTGCACGCCGGGGCCTTCGGCGAGATCGTCAATGAGCAGTGCGGTCGCCTGTGCCGGGCCAACGACGGCCTGGCCATGGCCACCGCGGTGCGTGAGGTGTTCGAAGCCGGCGTGCGCAAGCTCGGCGCCCAGGCCCGCAGCCATGTGGAGCAGCATTATTCATGGGACAATGTCGTCGCCGGCCTGCTGCAGCACTATCAGGCGGTGCTTGGCCATCAACCGCAGGTACGCGCCCATGCTTGAGACCAGCGCCGCGCCGGGCAGCCTGATGCTTGTGCTGCATGACATCGCGCCTGAGACCTGGCCGGATTACCAGCCCTTCGTCGAGGCCGTCGACGAAATGGGCCATGTGCCCATGACCTGGCTGGTAGTGCCGAACTTCCATCACCGCAACCCGCTGGCGAGCTCACCCGCATTCTGCCGCCTGCTCGAACGACGCCTGGCGCGTGGCGACGAACTGGCGCTGCATGGCTTGTATCACGCCGACGACGGGCCAGCGCCACGCAGCCTGCGTGACTACTTCATGCGCCGCCTGTACACCCATGAAGGGGAGTTCTATGCCTTGAACCAGGCGCAGGCCATGCAACGCCTGGAGGCCGGCCTTGAAGTCTTCGACCGGCAAGGCTGGCCCGTGGCAGGCTTCGTCGCCCCGGCCTGGCTGATGAGCCAAGGCACCCGCCAGGCCTTGAGCCAATTGCCGTTGCGCTACACCAGCACCCCGCAGCACCTTTATCGTTTACCCGACTTCACCGCGTTCAATGCCCCGGGCCTGGTCTGGAGTGCCCGCAGCGCCTGGCGTCGTGGTATGTCGCAGGTGGTCTGTGACTGGCAGTGCAGACGCTGGCGCAACGCTGAGACCCTGCGCCTTGGGCTGCACCCCGTGGACATGCGCCACCGCTCCTCACGAGATTACTGGCTGCGCACGCTGGACAAGCTGCTGATACAAGGGCGCGCCCCCCTGACCAAGTCGGCCTGGCTACAGCGCCAGGCTTTAGGATGAACCGTCTGGGCTGGCTGGCCATGGCGCTGGTGATGGCCATGGTGATACCGGCCCTGCTGGGGGGCAGCGACCTGCTGCCCAGGCTCAAGGCCTTCGACCCCGCACTGCTGCTGACCCTGCTGGGCATGATCCTGATGTGCTGGATAATCAATGCCGTGCGCTTGCGCCTGCTGCTTGGCCAGCAGGGAGCAAAGCTTGGCCACGTGCGCAGCCTCGGCGTGGTGATGGCCACCGAATTCGCCATTTGCACCACCCCAGGCGGCAGCGGCGGGCCGCTGACACTCATGGCCCTGCTGGCCCGTGACCGTATCGGCCCGGCACGCAGCGGCGCGGTGTTTGCCATGGACCAGTTGAATGATCTGCTGTTCTTCTTCTGCGCCATGTTGGCAATCGCCGGTTACGCACTGTTCCACAGCCTTGGCCGCAGCCAGCAGAGCATGTTGCTGGGCAGTGCCCTACTGCTGTGCTCGGCACTGGCGGCAATCGTGGCGCTGCTACGGTACCGACGGACGGTGATGCGCCTGAATGGGCGGCTGCTGCAGCGCATGGGGGTGGCTCCTGCGCGCAAACGGCGCTGGGCGCGCAAGCTGTTGCACTTCATCGATGCCTTGGCGCAGACCTGGCAGCTGCCAAAAAGCACACTGGCACTGGTGTTCACCCTGACCTGCGCGCATTGGAGCCTGCGCTACAGCGTGCTGTACCTGGTCTTGCAAGGCTTGGGTGTGGAGTTGTCGTGGATTCCGAGCTTCCTGGTACAGATGCTCTCGCTCAGTGCCGGGCAGTTCAGCCTGCTGCCGGGCGGCGCCGGGGCGGCCGAGCTGACCTCGGCGAGCCTGTTGACGCCTTTGGTGGGCAGTTCCACCGCTGCTGCGGCGATCCTGATCTGGCGTGCGGTCACTTACTACTTTTATCTGCTGGCCGGGGGGCCGGTGTTTGTTTGCCTGCTGGCGCGCCCCCTGCTGGAGCGCTGGCGGCGTCAGACGGGTTGAGCTGGCGCCAGAGCTCAGCGGCACCGGGGAAATCAGTGCCGTCCTGTTCGCTCAGGGCGTCGGGGTCGTAGCGAGAAAGGCAGCCTTCCCCGAGGGTAGGCGGTGCTGATGCGGTGGGTTTGTTGCGTGAGCCTGTCATCTTTCACCCCCTGCATGGCTGGGGCTGCAGTGCAGCCCCAAAGCCCGTATCAGTCGAACACGACAGTCTTGTTGCCGTGCACCAGCACGCGGTCTTCCAAGTGATAGCGCAGGCCACGGGCAAGCACCATCTTCTCCACATCGCGGCCGAAGCGGACCATGTCCTCGATGCTGTCGGCATGGCTCACACGCACCACGTCCTGCTCGATGATCGGGCCTGCGTCCAGTTCTTCGGTCACGTAGTGGCAAGTAGCACCGATCAGCTTCACCCCACGCAGGGCGGCCTGGTGGTAAGGCTTGGCACCGACGAACGACGGCAGGAAGCTGTGGTGGATGTTGATGACTTTTTCGGCGTAATCCTGGCACAACTGCGGTGGCAGGATTTGCATGTACCGCGCCAGCACAACCACATCGGCCGCATGTTCCTGGACCAGGCGCGACACTTCAGCGAACGCAGGCGCCTTGTCTTTCGGGTCGACGGGTACATGGAAGAACGGGATGCCGTGCCACTCGACCATGCTGCGCAGGTCGTTGTGGTTGGAGATCACGCAGGGGATCTCGCAATCGAGTTCATCGGTGTGCCAGCGATGCAGCAGATCAGCCAGGCAGTGGGATTCACGGCTCGCCATCAACACCACACGCTTTTTCTGAGCCGAATCCGTAATGCGCCAGGTCATGGAAAACTCTTCGGCTATCGGCGAAAAGGCTTCACGGAAGGCCTCGATACCGAATGGCAGCGATTCGGCGCGGATTTCATGGCGCATGAAGAACCAGCCACTCTGCTCATCGGAGTGGTGGCTCGCTTCGTTGATCCAGCCATTGTACAAAGCCAGGAAATTACTGACTTTCGCCACGATACCAACACGGTCGGGGCAAGCGATCACCAGACGATAGGTGCGCATGAATAAGACTCCAGAACTTCGCAAAGGCGCTCATTCTAGCGGCCCGCCCGGAAAAACGCAGTAATCATTGCACCCCGCCACCGCCCCTTGCGCGCTTAGACGCGGGCCGTGGCACGCAGCAACAGCCAGGCGAAACATGACGAGTTACGCGGGCTAATGTAAATATTTTTTTAACCTTGAGATATTTTGTCACAGCCCACATAAACAGTTGATGAACTGATTAATAGGTTTACTTGAGAGTATCGCCTGTCTATTATTGCTCCACACATTTCCCGAACACGCATTAAGGAACACTCCATGTCCCTGATCAACGAATACCGCGCCACCGAAGAAGCCATCAAAGAACTTCAAGCCCGCCTGGCCAACCTGTCGCAGGATGACAAGCTGAAGAAAGAACTGGAGTTCGAAGGCAAACTGCGCACGCTGATGGGCGAATACTCCAAATCGCTGCGCGACGTCATTGCCCTGCTCGACCCAGAATCGAAGCTGAGCAAAGGCCCACGTGGCGCAGTCAAGACCACCGCCACCAAACGTGCGCGCAAGGTCAAGCAATACAAAAACCCGCACAACGGTGAAGTGATCGAAACCAAAGGCGGCAACCACAAAACCCTGAAAGAGTGGAAAGCCAAATGGGGTGGTGATGTGGTTGAAAGCTGGGCGACCCTGCTGGACTGATTGTCCGCTCGATCGCTGTACTGCTTAAAATAAAAACGCCGGCACGATGCCGGCGTTTTTGTTTGCGTGTACAAAACCACTCAAAAAGGAATGGCAAAGTGCTCTGCCAGTTGCCGGGCATGCGCCTGCCAGGCGTCCAGCACCTGGCGCCCCGGCTCGTCCGCCTTGGCCCAGACGCTTTGCCGCGCCTGCTCGAAGTCGCCCAGCGTGTTCGGTGCTCCCCAGTGTGGGTCGCTCAATCGCTGCTGACAGAAACCATACCAGCGCTGCCGCTCTTCGCTATTCAAGGTGTCCGGGAAGTTACGCGCCCGGTACCGGAACAACAACTCAGGCAGGCGCGGGTCATCGAACATCCAGTGGCCTTGCCCCAACTGAGAAGGGTCCAGCGTTCTTACTTGTTCACACAGCCGGCGATCGCGGTCGCCGAGAAACCCTTCATACAATTGCTGCTCCGGATCTTCACTCGGAACAAAGTCGTCCTTGCCGTAAATGTGTTCCAGCTTGTGTTGCCAGGCGTTCTGCTGATTGGCCAACTCTTCAGCGCGAGCGTGTACGAGCGCCAGGTCGATCCCGAGCCGTTGCTGATCGGCCGCGCGCAATACCGAAAGCGGCGCCACTACCGGGCAGCGATTGATCTGCACCAACTTCAGCGGTATGGGTAATTGCCCATCAGACAATTCCTCACGACGCGTGTACAAGCGCTCACGAATTACCTCGGCACTTTCCCTTAATAAGGGTAGGGTTTCACTTTGCAGGTCGCACACAATCAGCGCGTTGCGATTACGTGGGTGCCAGGCCAACGGCAAGACCACCCCAAGATAATTGCGCGCTGCCGAGAAGCGCCCCGATATATGCACCAAGGGCTGCAACAGACGGATTTGCTCCATCACTTTGTGCTTGCTGCGCAATTGGAACAGCCACTCATACAACTTAGGCTGCTTGTCGCGGATCAAGCGCGCCAGCGCGATGGTAGCCCGCACGTCGGAAAGTGCCTCGTGGGCATGCCCATGATCGATGCCGTTGGCCTTGCTGAGCAATTCAAGGCGCAAGCTGACGCGCCCGTCCTGTTGCGGCCAGACGATGCCCTCAGGGCGCAGGGCGTAAGCAGTGCGGACCACATCGATCAAGTCCCAGCGGCTATTGCCGCCCTGCCACTCCCGGGCATACGGGTCGAAGAAATTGCGGTACAGGCTGTAGCGGGTAACCTCGTCGTCGAAGCGCAGCGTGTTGTAACCCGCGCCGCAGGTCCCCGGCTGGGCCAGTTGCGCGTGCACCCGCGTCATGAACTCGGCTTCGCTCAGGCCCTGGTTGGCCAGCTGCTGCGGGGTGATGCCTGTCACCAGGCAAGCCGCCGGGTGCGGCAGGATATCGTCGCTGGGGCGGCAATAAAGACTGATCGGCTCGTCGATTTCATTGAGCTCGAAGTCGGTGCGCACACCGGCCACCTGCAACGGCCTGTCGCAGCGCGGATTGATACCGGTGGTTTCGTAGTCGTGCCAGAAAATGCTGGAGGTCACGGGGTCGTCCTGATCGAAGGTCGCCCCGATTCTAGCGGACATGGCCTCAGACGGAAGCGTTGGCCGGATGGAAACTGAAATAGTCGCGCAACGAGCGCACGAACTCGTCGTACTCGCGTGGTGCCTGCAGCAGCATGAAGCCCGAATCGTAATGGCCAGGCGTCTGGTCCTCACGGCACCACAGGCAACTGGCGGTCAGGTTGATGAACTGAAAGCCGCCACCGGGCAGCGGCAGGCGCAATTGCAATTCAAAATCCGGGCCCACCAGCACCGGTAACTGGCTGATCAACATCAAGCCATCTTCCGAGGCATTGCCCAACTGCCCGATCGGCTGATCGGTCACGCGATTGAAGACCATCAGTACGCAAGGCAACTGATGGCGCTCGATATGACGCTGGTTGAACATGGTCACAATTGCAGTCCGTACCCGATGCCAGGAATACGAGGTACTGGCGGTTGTTGTAACAACTGAGTTACAGGTTAGCGCAGCGCGCGCGGCAAATCCCGTGAAATAAACGACACCTTGGTGTTAACGCCAAGGAGAGGTACTCACCGGGTTGGCCATCGCAGCCTCGCCAGCGCGGTAGTGGCCCAGTTTCTCCAGGGTTTGCAGCCGCGCCTTGGCCCGGTAGGCATACTCGTTGCGTGGATACTGCTGAATCAGGTACTCGTAGGTTTGTGCAGCGTCCACGTAAAGCTTCTGGCGCTCCAGGCACTGGCCACGCAGCAACGACACTTCCGGATGAATGAACGGCCGCGCACGGCTGGTGCGGTCGACCTGTGACAGCTCGAGCATCACCCGTTGGCAATCGCCACGGTCGTACGCACGATAGGCGTTGTTCAGATGGTGGTCCATGGACCAGCGGGTACAGCCGACGGCGCTGGCCGCCAGGGCGAAAACGATCAGGGCTCGCATGGGGATCTCCTTTAATAAAGAGTATATCGGCGTGCCGGTATATTTCTTCAGCTTGCCACGTGCGGCTTGCAGCTGCCCTATCGTACCCGCCTTCAGGTAGTGCAACGGAACAATGACTACAGGGCGATTCAGGAGTAGCCTTTCGCTGCGCTTCACTATAGGAGTCTGTGCATGACCATCCGCCGTACCAAAATCGTCGCCACCCTCGGCCCCGCCAGCAACTCGCCGCAAGTGATCGAACAGCTGATCCTCGCCGGCCTGGACGTGGCACGTCTGAACTTTTCCCACGGCACCCCGGACGAGCACAAGGCGCGCGCCCGCCTGATCCGTGAGATCGCTGCCAAGAACGGCCGCCATGTCGCATTGCTGGGCGATCTGCAGGGTCCGAAGATCCGCATCGCCAAGTTCAGCAACAAGCGCATCGAACTGAAGATCGGTGACAAGTTCACCTTCTCCACCACCCACCCGCTGACCGAAGGCAACCAGGACATCGTCGGTATCGACTATCCCGACCTGGTCAAGGACTGCGGCGTTGGTGACGAACTGTTGCTCGACGACGGCCGTGTGGTCATGCGCGTCGAGACCGCTACCGCTGATGCACTGCACTGCGTGGTGATCATCGGTGGCCCGCTGTCGGACCACAAAGGCATCAACCGCAAAGGTGGCGGCCTGACCGCACCAGCCCTGACCGAAAAAGACAAGGCCGACATCAAGCTGGCCGCGGAAATGGACCTGGACTACCTCGCCGTATCCTTCCCGCGTGACGCCAGCGACATGGAATATGCCCGCAAGCTGCGCGACGAGTCCGGCGGCAGCGCCTGGCTGGTGGCGAAGATCGAGCGTGCCGAAGCCGTTGCCGACGACGAAACCCTCGACAAGCTGATCGCTGCCTCCGATGCCGTGATGGTTGCCCGTGGCGACCTGGGCGTGGAAATCGGTGATGCCGAGCTGATCGCCATCCAGAAGAAGATCATCCAGCACGCTCGCCGCAACAACAAGGCGGTGATCGTGGCGACCCAGATGATGGAGTCGATGATCCAGAACCCGATGCCGACCCGCGCCGAAGTTTCCGACGTGGCCAACGCCGTGCTGGACAACACCGATGCGGTGATGCTGTCGGCCGAAAGCGCCGCCGGTTCCTACCCGATCGAAGCGGTCCAGGCCATGGCGCGCATCTGTCTGGGCGCTGAAAAGCATCCGACCAGCCAGAAGTCCAGCCACCGTTTGCACACCACCTTCGAGCGCTGCGACGAGAGCATCGCCCTGGCGGCCATGTACACCGCCAACCACTTCCCCGGTGTCAAGGCGATCATCGCCCTCACCGAAAGTGGCTATACCCCGCTGATCATGTCGCGCCTGCGCTCGCATGTGCCGATCTACGCACTGTCGCCGCACCGCGCTACCCAAGCGCGCGCGTCGATGTTCCGCGGCGTCTACCCGATCGCGTTCGACCCGGCTTCGCTGCCGGCCGACAAGGTCAGCCAGGCGGCGGTCGACGAACTGCTCAAGCGTGGCCTGGTGGCGCAAGGTGATTGGGTGATCCTGACCAAGGGCGACAGCTACCACACCATCGGTGGTACCAACGGCATGAAGATCCTGCATGTCGGTGATCCGCTGGTCGGCTGATCGGTCTTGACCGGGGCCGCGCTGCGGCCCATCGCTGCGGTTCGTCGCCACGACGCGCCGCAGCGATCAGGCCGGTTCGATCACTGCACAGCGCCGTCAGGCATGCTCGACGAACACATCGGCAAATACCTGATTCCTCGGTACCCCTGCGATGAACAGCCGCCTCGCGAACCGCTCCACACTGGCCGGCGAGCCGCACACCAACGCAATGGTCTGGCGCGATGATGGCCGCAGTGTCGCCAGCGCTGCATCCAGCTGCCCTGCCAGCACCCGCTCGACAGTCACGCCCTCGATCTGCATCAACGGCTCAGCCAGGTAATGCCCTGCCTCATCATGGGCCACATGCATCACCCTGATCTCCCCCCGATGCCCCTGGCGCACCGCCTCGCGCAGGATGCCCCACAAGGGCGCAAGCCCGGTACCTGCCGCCAGCAGCCATAGCGCCTGCCCCTGCCAGTCCAGATCGTAATGCAGCGCCCCACCGCGCAGCTCTCCCAAGCGCAACGTATCGCCGACCTGCAAACCACGGGCCTTGTCGCAAAACGCGCCCGGGTGCCGGCAATCGATATGAAACTCCAGGTACGCGTCTTCGCCCGGCAGGCTTGCCAGGGAATAGGGCCGGGCCACCGGGCCGTTCCACAGCACCACATGTTGCCCCGCCTGATAACGCAATGCCCGCTCCGGCCTCAGGCGCAAGCGCAGCACATCACCCAACCAGTCCAGCGCACAGACCTGTGCAGGGATGCCGTCCAGCAGGGGGTCGAACACCGCCACGCGCAGGTCATCAGTCACCCGGCACTGGCATGCCAGTCGCCAGCCCTGAGCGTGTTTTTCCAGCGCCAAGGCCTCTGGCAGTGCATCGGCGGGTTGCCCTTCCAGGCAATGCACCAGGCAGGCATGACAGCTACCGGCACGGCAGCTGTAGGGCACGTTCAGCCCCGCATCGTTCAGGGCATCGAGCAGATTGCTGCCGGTGGGCACCGTCCAGCGGCGCTCGCCCACACAGAGTTCAGGCATGGTCATCACTTCTCCGGCTATACATCGCCACTCTAAGGCAAGCCGGCATCGGCAGCAAAAAGGATGCCCGCCGCCTGCCGACCATGGTCCAGACCACGCGCAGGTGTTTCGCAGGCACAGGCGCGCTATACTGCCGCGCCTTTTTGCGTCGGCCTGACCAGTCGACGCCTTGCCAGGCGTTTCGACACTCAGGTGTGCAGTGTCGGAAGGCCTTTACGAATGTTCCCGTCTTTAAGAGGAGCGCGCTGCATGACCGTGATCAAGCAAGACGACCTGATTCAGAGCGTCGCCGACGCCCTGCAATTCATTTCGTACTACCACCCCGTCGATTTCATCCAGGCGATGCACGAGGCCTACCTGCGTGAAGAGTCGCCTGCCGCGCGCGACTCCATCGCCCAGATCCTGATCAACTCGCGCATGTGCGCCACCGGCCACCGCCCGATCTGTCAGGATACCGGTATCGTCACCGTATTCGTGCGCGTCGGCATGGACGTGCGCTGGGACGGCGCCACCCTGAGCGTCGACGACATGATCAACGAAGGTGTGCGTCGCGCCTACAACCTGCCTGAAAACGTCCTGCGCGCTTCGATCCTGGCCGACCCGGCCGGGGCCCGCAAGAACACCAAGGACAACACGCCAGCCGTCATCCACTACTCGATCGTCCCAGGCGACAAGGTCGAAGTCGATGTGGCAGCCAAAGGCGGCGGCTCGGAAAACAAGTCGAAGATGGCCATGCTCAACCCGTCCGACTCGATCGTCGACTGGGTTCTGAAGACCGTTCCGACCATGGGTGCCGGCTGGTGCCCGCCGGGCATGCTCGGCATCGGCATCGGCGGTACCGCCGAAAAAGCTGCGGTCATGGCCAAGGAAGTGTTGATGGAGTCCATCGACATCCATGAACTCAAAGCCCGTGGCCCGCAGAACCGCCTCGAAGAAATCCGCCTGGAGCTGTTCGAGAAGGTCAACCAGCTGGGTATCGGCGCCCAAGGTCTGGGCGGCCTGACCACCGTGCTCGACGTCAAGATCATGGACTACCCGACCCACGCCGCCTCGCTGCCGGTGTGCATGATCCCCAACTGCGCCGCCACCCGTCACGCGCACTTCGTGCTCGACGGCTCCGGCCCGGCCGAACTGGAAGCCCCGTCGCTGGACGCCTACCCGGAAATCGTCTGGGAAGCAGGCCCGAGCGCCCGCCGCGTCAACCTCGACGACATCACCCCGGAAGAAGTCGCCAGCTGGAAACCGGGCGAGACCATCCTGCTCAACGGCAAGATGCTCACCGGCCGCGATGCCGCGCACAAGCGCATGGTCGAGATGCTCAACCGTGGCGAAGCGCTGCCGGTTGACCTCAAAGGCCGCTTCATCTACTACGTCGGCCCGGTCGACCCGGTCGGTGACGAAGTGGTAGGCCCGGCTGGCCCGACCACCGCCACCCGGATGGACAAGTTCACCCGCCAGATCCTTGAGCAAACCGGCCTGCTGGGCATGATCGGCAAGTCCGAGCGTGGCCCGACCGCCATCGAAGCGATCAAGGACAACAAGGCCGTTTACCTGATGGCCGTCGGCGGCGCCGCCTACCTGGTGGCCCAGGCGATTCGCAAGTCCAAGGTGCTGGCCTTCGCCGAACTGGGCATGGAAGCGATCTACGAGTTCGAAGTCAAAGACATGCCGGTCACCGTCGCGGTGGACAGCAACGGTGAGTCGGTGCACATCACCGGCCCTGCGCTGTGGCAGAGCAAGATCGCCGAAAGCCTCGCGGTCGAAGTCAAGTAATCGGTATCGGGGCCGCGTTGCGGCCCCGATTCACGCAATACGCTCGAACTGCTCTGGCCAATCGCGCCGGGTAAAGACCTGCCCCTGCTCCCTCACCCGCCGGACCGCTCCCAGGTCCACATCGCATACCAGCCATTGGCTGCCCGCGGGGCTCAGCGTTTCGCTTTCACCCACCACCCCATTGCTCGGCATGCCATGATCCGGCGGCACGAACAACCCCGCACGCCCAACGTTCTCATCCAGCGCCGGTGACCACGGTGCCGAGCCCACAGTCGGGCTCTGCAACAGCGCTATCTGGTTTTCCAGCGCCCGCGCCTGAATACCGATGCGCACGCGGTGGTAGCCCGCTTCGGTGTCGGTACAACTGGGCGCCAGAATCAGGTCGGCCCCCGCTTCGGCCAAGTGCCGCGCCAGCAGCGGGAACTCATTGTCATAGCAGATCAGGATGCCCAGGCGGCCGAGGCGCGTATCGAATACCCGCAGCCCCTGGCCCGCGCTGATGCCCCATTGTTCTCGCTCGAAACGGGTCATCATGAGTTTGTCCTGATGCCCAAGCATACCTTCCGGCCCGAACAGCCAAGCCCGGTTGCGATAGTGCCCATCGTTGTCCAGCACCGGCAGGCTGCCCGGCTGCAGGTACACCCCCAAGCGCCGGGCGATGCCTTCGCACAGCGCCAACCAGGGTTTGACCAACGGCTGAACACCGGCGATGGAGGCTTTCAGGTCGCCGCGCTGGTCGGCAGGCAACTGGCCGCTGAGCACCATGCCGGCGTATTCAGGCAACAGCAACAATTGAGCGCCCGCCGCCACCGCCTCGGCGCATACGCGTTGCAGGTGCTCGGCGTAAGCACTCCAGGATTCATGCAACTCGATGGCGTACTGGCAGGCCGCCACACGGATCATATCGGTAATTCCTTGAGCCAGAACGACATGATCTTGTCGCTGCTTTCCTGCTCGTCCAGGTCGCGCCAGGCGTACTGCGTGCGCAGGGACGGGTCATGCAGGAAGCCCCGGTTTCGCCAGAAACCGTGCAATGGCTTGTAGTTGGCAGGCCGCCTTGGGTGCACGCCAGGGCGCTCGACGGTGCAGAAGGCGCAGCAATCGAACTCGGCCAGCTTGTGCGCATAAGACTCGCGCTCGATGAAGAAGCGCACGCCCAGGCCCTGGCCACGGTATTGGGGCAGTACCACCGATTCGCCAAAGTAGTACACGCTGGCCGGGTCGCGACCCTGCGCCAGAAATGGCTGCTGAAACTGGGGCGCAACGTCCACCAGCGGCACGCCGGTCGAGGCGCCCACCACCTGGCCATTGTCCAGGGCCAGCACTACCAGGCTGCGGCCGGAACGCGCATAGGCTGCCAGGTACTCGGCTTCATACGCCAGCGTGCCGTCATAGAGATAGGGGAACTCGCGGAAAACGGTCAGGCGCAGACGAGCGAGGTCATCGATGTAAGGCGCGATAGCGGCGCCGTGCAACAGGCGTATTTCCATGCTTGGCGGTCGTTTTGTCGATGTGGATGACGCGCTCGGCTAAGCCGGGCTTGAGGGGAAACCCTATCATCCGAACCAATGCTGCACCTTTTCCCTACACGACAGGAACTGTTCCATGACCGCTACCGAACTGGTAAATGCCTACTACGCGGCGTTCAATGCCGGCGACATGCCTGCCTTCCTTGCCTTGCTCAGCGAAGACGTGATTCACGACATCAACCAGGGCGAGCGGCAAATGGGCAAGGCCAGGTTTGCCGCGTTCATGGACAAGATGAACCGCTGCTACCGCGAGCGCCTGGCCGATATCGTGGTGATGCAAAATGCCGACGGCAGCCGCGCGGCGGCCGAGTTCACCGTACATGGCGCGTACCTGGCCGATGATGAGGGATTGCCTGCGGCCAAGGGGCAGACCTACGTGCTACCGGCAGGCGCCTTCTTCTACATTCACTGCGGGAAGATTGCCCGGGTAAGCAACTACTACAACCTCAATGACTGGGTCGAGCAGGTGGGTTGAACCCAGCAGCGCCGGCAAGCCGGCGACCAGGCCGGCTCAGCTGATGCGCGTTCCCAGCACCTTGAGGAAGGCCGCAAGCCATGCCGGGTGCGCCGGCCACGCTGGCGCTGTCACCAGGTTGCCATCCACGTGCGCCTGGTCCACGGCGATATCGATGAACGTGCCCCCTGCCAGGCGCACCTCCGGCGCACAGGCCGGATACGCACTGCACTCACGCCCTTCGAGCACGCCAGCCGCCGCCAGCAACTGCGCCCCATGGCAAACCGCCGCAATCGGCTTGCTGGCCTGGTCGAACGCCTTGACCAGCGCCAGCACGCGCTCATCCAGGCGCAGATACTCAGGGGCACGCCCACCGGGGATCAGCAAGGCATCGTAGCTTTCGGCACGGACCTGGACGAAATCATGATTGAGGGCAAAGTTGTGGCCAGGCTTCTCGCTGTAGGTCTGCTCGCCTTCAAAATCGTGGATCGCCGTGCGCACCGTCTGCCCCGCGATTTTCTCCGGGCACACCGCATGCACCGTGTGGCCCACCATGCTCAAGGCCTGAAAAGGCACCATCGCCTCGTAGTCCTCGACGTAGTCGCCCACCAGCATGAGAATCTTCTTCGCAGTCATCGCCATCCACTCCTTCGGTAGTTTGGGAAGCAACCTGCACGATAGTCTGCTTCAGTTACGACGGTCGAGCAGGTTGACCACCAGCCGGTCCATCCAGCCCCATATCCGTTGCTTCAAACGACGCCACAGTGGCCGGGCGTGCCAGTGGTCAAGGTCGACTTCGTGGCTGAGGGCGAAATCGCGTTCGAAGCTGGCGACCACGGCGGCCGTCAGCGGCGGGTCCAAGGCCTCGACGTTGGCCTCCAGGTTGAAGCGCAGGTTCCAGTGATCGAAGTTGCACGAGCCGACGCTGACCCAATCATCCACCAGCGCCATCTTCAGGTGCAGGAAGCACGGCTGGTATTCATAGATACGTACCCCCGCGCGCAATAAACGAGGGTAGTAACGATGGCCGGCGTAGCGGACCGAGGGGTGATCGGTCCGCGGGCCGGTGAGCAGCAGGCGCACATCGACGCCCTTGCCTGCCGCCCGGCGCAGCGAACGGCGCACGCTCCAGGTTGGCAGAAAATAAGGTGTGGCGAGCCAGACTCGCTGCTTGCCGCTGTTGAGCGCACGCACCAGCGAATGCAGGATGTCACGGTGCTGGCGGGCGTCGGCATAGGCCACGCGGCCCATGCCCGGGCCATGCACCGGCACCTTGGGCAGGCGCGGCAGGCCGAAGCCCTCAGCGGGGCGCCAGGCAGTACGGCGGTGGTTGGCCTGCCACTGGCGGTCGAACAGTAGCTGCCAATCGCTGACCACCGGGCCGTGCATCTGCACCATCACCTCATGCCACTCGCTGGTCGCTTCGCCCGGCGTCCAGAACTCATCGGTGACACCGGTACCCCCTACCACCGCCAGGCGCTCGTCGACCAGCAGCAGCTTGCGATGGTCGCGATACAGGTTGCGCAGGCCGCGGCGCCAGCGCAGGCGGTTGTACCAGCGCAGGTACACACCGGCATCGAGCAGGCGTTGGCGCAAAGCCGAATTGAACGCCAGCGAGCCGTAGTCATCGAACAGGCACCGCACGCGTACCCCACGCCGGGCGGCCTGCTCCAGTGCATCGACAACCGCTTCGGCGCACGCACCGGCCTCGACCAGATACAACTCAAGATCGACCTGGGCTTGCGCATCCACGATCGCCTGAAGCATGCGTGGAAAGAATTCGGGGCCGTCGATCAGCAGTTCGAACTGGTTGCCATCACGCCAGGGAAAGACCGGCCCCGGCATGTCAGCGGGCGTTGAAAATCAGCACCGCATTGACCGGTACCGTCGGGTTGATGGATTTGAGCTTGGCGAACTTGCGCAAGGTTTCCAGCCCGGGCAGCAAGCCGAAATCGTGGGCCTGCAAAATCAGTGGCTCAAGGGTCACCACCTGAAAGCGCCGCGCATCGAGGCGGGTTGCCAGCAACAAGGCGTTGTAGCTGTGCGACTGGCCATGCAGCGTAACGGTCAACGGCAGGCGCAGTTCGATCTGCGCGCCATCGGCCAGGTCGTTTATCGGCCGCAGGTCGAGCTGGGCCTTGACCGTCGCTTCGGCAAAGCGGCCGACCTCGAACAGATCGTCACGCATACGCTCGTCCCGCAGCGGGATACCACTGCTGACCGAATCCATCTCGATACGCAGCCCGGCGGCGCCCTTGCGGTCGACGGTACCATGCAGCACCAGAAAACGATGGACTTCGGCCGTGTCGCCGTCCTTGCCAGTGACGAATGAAAGGCGTGAGGACTCACCATCGAGGTGCCAATTGGCGTGGGCGGGCAGGCACAGGGCCAGCAACAGGGCGGGTAAAAGACGGGGCAGCTTGAACATGACAGATCTCGTGAAACCAGACCGCCAACCTTACCCGGCCCTTTTCATGGCAGCAAGCGGCAGCCAACCTGCGCGCCCTGCCATGCCGCCTGATTGCGCTGGCCCAGCCCTGCGGCACTGACCAGACGCCGCTGGCTGTCTTCCTCCAGCATGCTCAACGGCAACCACTGCGCTACATAACCCCGGCAATAGTCAGGGTCCAGGCCCATGACGAAACGGCAGGAGCAGTACTCCTTGGCCGAATAAGCCGAAAGAATACCCGGGAAATCCGCCAATGCCTGGCGCTCCAGCCAGGCCCAGCCCAGCAAGGCGACCAGCACCAGCCCCAACAGCCGCTTCATGCCCCCTCCTTGGCCAGCGCTGTCAGCACGCGCCTTAGCAGTTCGTTATGGCTGTAACTGCCATCACGGTCATCGGCGTAGCGGACGATGACCAGCTTGTGGCTCGGCAGTATGTAAAGGGCCTGGCCCCAGTGGCCGAGGGCGGCATAGGTGTCTGCCGGCGCGTCAGGCCAGGGCAAGGTACTGCCCGGCAGTGGCTGGTTGAGCCACCAGTGGCCACCGGGGTTGGCTTCGCCGGGCAGCGGTGTGGCCTGGCTGAACAGGGTACGATTGAAGGCAACCCAGCTTGCCGGCAGCAACTGGCGACCACCCCAGCGCCCTTCACGCTGCATCAACAGGCCGATGCGTGCCAGGTCGCGGGCACTGAGGTAGAGGTAGGAAGAGCCAACGAAGGTGCCACTGCCATCGCGCTCCCACACGGCGCTGTGAATGCCCAGCGGGGTGAACAGCGCCTGCCAGGGGTAGTCAGGGTAAGCACCGCCCTTGAGCATGCCGCGCAATGCGGCGGCCAGGACATTGCTGTCGCCACTCGAATACAGGAATCGCTGCCCAGGCGCTTCGGCAACGGGCCTTGCAGCGGTATACGCGGCCATGTCATGGCGCCCTCGGGTATAGAGCATTGCCACCACCGAGGATTTCAGCGGTGCGTATTCGTAGTCTTCCTGCCAGGCCAGGCCACTGGCCCAATGCAACAGGTCGGCCATACGCACATCGGGGTGGGCCTGCATGGGCGGGTAATAGCGTGCTGCGGGGTCCTGCAACTGAAACCGCCCCTCGCCCTGGGCCACGCCCAGCACTGTCGCCAGTACGCTCTTGCTCACCGACCAGGTCAGGTGGGCGGTTTTCGCGGTGGTAGGCGCGGCGTACCGCTCGTGCAGGATGCGGCCGTCGCGGATGATCAGCAGGGCGTCGCTGCGAATGCCGCTGCGCCGGGTGGTATCGCGCTCCGGGAAGGCATAGCTATCGACAGCCTGCCAGTCGATGGCCGTGGTGTCGGCTTGCCACTCTGGCAGGGGCCAGTCCTCTGCCCTGGCCGAACCGACCGCCACCGCCAGGATGATCAACCCTGTCTTGAACATGAACGCCTCTAGGGGCCGCAGGGCGACCCGGGTGTCAACGGATCAGGCGATCCTGCCAGGCGTTCATGACAATCCGGCAGCCTCCCAAGCCTTGGCCAGGCGCTTTTCCCGAGCAGCCGTCGCCAGCGCCATGACGCCCTGATCGCGCTGCCACAGCTGCGCCCATTGCGCCGGCCCGGCCGACAGTGCTTCGTCGATGGACGGCTTCAGTGCCTGAAACTGCGCAAACAAGCCCGCCAGCAATAAATGGCAGCCGACACTGTCGGCGCACTGGCGGCTGGCCTCGGCACAACCCGCCAACAAGCCGATCAGGCGCAACCGCAGCGCCTGTTGCCAGCCGCTTTCCTGCGCTACGCCATACAACCAGGCAACCATCGCCGCCAGCACGTACAAATCTTCCAGTGAGCGAAACGGTTTGACGTATGCATCCCAACCATCACCGGCGAGCAATTCGCAGGCAGCCTGGCGCAGTTGCAGGCGCCCGTGGCCGACATCAGGCATCAATGGCAGGGTCGGCAACGCCTCCAGGGTCACCCCTGGCTCACCCGGGTAAACCACCCCCAGGCTAAGGCGCGGTGCTTCACCCTGCCCCTCGCTGCGCGCCGCCACCAGCAGCCATTCGGCGTCAAGCCCGGCGGTCACGAAGTCCTTGCTGCCGGTCAGGCGCAAGCCCTCCAGGCGCGTCTGCATGTCCGCCGGGCGCACGCTACGCCCCTCGGTGGCGCACAGCGCGCCGAGGGTGGCGGGGGCGCTGGGCCACAGCGCACGCAAGGCGGCCTGGTAGCCAAGCAGAAACGCCAGGCCAGGTGTGGCCATGGCGCGCCCACCCAGCACCGCCAGCTCGAACGGGGCGCACCCGCCGAGGCGCTCGAGTTGCGCGGCATAGAGCTCGCCCAAGGTATCGGCCAGAGGCTGGCGAAAGGGATCGTTGAGTCGTTGCAACCAGGCCATCGGACGCTCCTCTCATAAGCGCTTGTCAGGGGTGTCACGCAAGCATCACCAAAGGTTCACAGGGGTGACACCGCGCCTACCTAGGCTGACTTTGCACAACAAAGCCGACCGGCCGCAACCCTTCATGGCTGGCTTAGGGAGACTCGCAATGACTCGGACCGCTCGCTCTGGCGACAACAGCACTGAACGCCGTCTGCAAGCCGAACGCCTGGTCGGCGCCGCGGCCCTGCAGGAAGCACAGGCCCTGCGCTACAAAGTGTTCAGCGCAGAATTCAAGGCCAGGCTCAAGGGCGCTGAACTGGGCCTGGACATGGATGACTACGACGTACACTGCCAGCACATCGGCGTACGCGACCTGAGCACCGGCGAACTGGTCGCCACCACCCGCCTGCTCGACCATCAGGCCGCCAGCAGCCTGGGGCGTTTCTACAGCGAAGAAGAATTCAGCCTGCACGGCCTGCTGCAACTGCAGGGGCCAATCCTCGAACTGGGCCGCACCTGCGTGGACCCCGGCTACCGCAACGGCGGCACCATCGCCGTGCTCTGGGGCGAGCTGGCCGAAGTGCTCAATGAAGGCCGTTACAGCTACCTGATGGGCTGCGCGAGCATCCCCATGCAGGATGGCGGTGTTCAGGCCCATGCTGTCATGCAACGGCTGCGCGAGCGCTACCTGTGCACCGAACATCTGCGTGCAGAACCGAAGAACCCGCTGCCCACCCTGGCCCTGCCGCACAATGTCATCGCTGAAATGCCGCCGCTGCTGAAGGCCTACATGCGCCTGGGTGCGAAGATCTGCGGTGAACCCTGCTGGGATGAGGACTTCCAGGTTGCCGACGTGTTCATCCTGCTCAAGCGTGATGACCTGTGCCCGCGTTACGCCCGCCACTTCAAGGCAGCGGTCTGATGCCCAAGCTGCGGGTGTTCGCCCGCCTCGCAAGGCTGTTGTTGGTGCTGCTCTTGGGCATGCTCATGGCCAGCGTGATCGCCGTCGGCGAACGCCTGGGCAGCAAAGCCTCCATCGAGCGCCGCCAGCGCTGGACCTGCCTGTTCATGAAGCGCCTGGTCGCGGCCCTGCCCTTCGACGTGCAGGTAATCGGTGAACTGCCCCAACGGCCGATGTTGTGGGTCAGCAACCACGTGTCCTGGACCGATATCCCACTGCTCGGCATGCTGCTGCCGCTATCGTTCCTGTCCAAGGCCGAAGTCCGCCACTGGCCAGTGGCTGGCTGGCTGGCGGAGAAAGCCGGCACGTTGTTCATCCGCCGCGGCGGCGGCGACAGCCAGCGCCTGCGTGAACAGATCAGCGCACAACTGAGCGACGCCAGGCCGCTGTTGATCTTTCCCGAAGGCACCACGACCGATGGGCGCCAGGTGCGGACCTTCCACGGGCGTTTGCTGGCAGGGGCCATCGATCAGGGTGTGGCGGTGCAGCCCGTTGCCATTGCGTACCTGCGCAACGGCGAGGCCGACCTGGTTGCGCCGTTCATTGGTAACGATGACCTGGTGGCCCACCTGTTGCGCCTGTTCGCCGAGCCGCGGGGTAAGGTGTGCATTCACCTGTTGCAGCCGATCAGCAGCGTGAACAAAGAGCGCGCGGCGCTGGCATTGCAGGCGCAGCAGGCCATCGAGCGGGCGTTGTTCGGCGTTGGCGAAGTCGAGGTGGCCCTGGGCCGACAGGCTCAGGTGGCTTGATGCTCGATTGGCAGTACAGCGCTAGGTGCCAGCCCTTTGCGCTACGGCAAACGCCTGCAACTGCGGATAGAACTCACGGAAATCCGCCAGCAACGGCTCGTATAACCGCTCAAGCTCAGTCATCACGCCCATCATGCCCTCAGGCCTGGACAAGCGTCGCCCAATGCCGTTGAAGACCTGCTCCAAGGTGGCAAAATCGCCATAGGCCCCCAGCCAGTCATCTGCGGCCATCGAGGGCGCAATGCGTGCCAAGCGCTCTGGCAACTCGGGCTCGGCCAGCAACACGCGATAGAACGCACCGGTAAACTGCTCCAGCGACTGCTCGGCGTAGTCGCCCCAGTGTTGTGCCAGGCAATGGTCGAAGAACACATCCACAATGATCCCGGCATAGCGGCGCCGCTGCCGGGGGAACCGCGCAAGCGCCGCCAACACCAGCGGGTGTTGATCGGTATAGCTGTCGATTTGCCGATGCAGACGGATGGCAGCTTCCAGCGTCGGCGCAAAGCGCCCCTCCAGCGAGCCTTTGACGAAATCGCCATACAGGCTGCCAAGCAATTGTTGCGGCGCCGGGCCGCCCAGGTGCAGGTGTGCGAGGTAGTTCATGGGCGCAGTTTAGCACCGTGCATTCATATATCGTTATAACGCGATATAACGATTCGCGCTCAGCTCAGAACGACTTCATATTTCTATATCGCGAAATACCGATTTATATTTCGTCGTATCACGATATACGGCTACACCATGAGCCCCACACCATGCCTCTCGATCTCGACGAAATCATAAAAGCCCTGGCCCACCCGGTCCGGCGAGAAATCCTCAACTGGCTCAAAGACCCGGCAGCGCACTTTCCTGCCCAACACCACAGCACCGAGCACGGTGTCTGTGCCGGGCAGATCGATCAACGCTGCGGCCTGTCGCAGTCGACCGTTTCGGCCCACCTGGCGACCTTGCAGCGCGCTGGCCTGGTCAGCAGCCAGAAGATCGGCCAGTGGCATTTTTTCAAACGCAACGAAGCCACCATCCAGGCGTTTCTCGAACAACTGCGCCAAGCGCTTTGACCCAGCAGGTAAACACTTATGACCACGCTTTTCGATCCGATCACACTGGGCGATGTGCAACTGCCCAACCGCATCATCATGGCGCCACTCACCCGCTGCCGCGCCGACGAAGGCCGGGTGCCCAATGCGCTGATGGCCGAGTACTACGTGCAGCGCGCCAGCGCCGGGCTGATCCTCAGTGAAGCGACTTCGGTCACGCCCATGGGCGTCGGCTACCCAGATACGCCAGGCATCTGGAACGACCAACAGGTACGCGGCTGGAACAACGTGACCAAGGCTGTGCACGGCGCGGGCGGTCGCATATTCTTGCAGTTGTGGCATGTTGGCCGCATTTCCCACCCCAGCTACCTGAACGGTGAGTTGCCGGTGGCGCCCAGCGCCATTCAGCCCAAGGGCCATGTCAGCCTGGTGCGACCGATCACCGAATACCCGACCCCGCGTGCCTTGGAAAGCGAAGAAATCGCCGACATCGTCGAGGCTTACCGCAGTGGCGCAGAGAACGCCAAGGCTGCCGGTTTCGACGGCGTGGAGATCCACGGTGCCAACGGTTATCTGCTCGACCAGTTCCTGCAGAGCAGTACCAACCAGCGCACCGACCGCTACGGCGGCTCATTGGAAAACCGTGCCCGCCTGCTGCTGGAGGTGACAGACGCCGCCATCGGCGTGTGGGGCGCAGGCCGGGTGGGCGTGCACCTTGCACCGCGCGCAGACGCCCATGACATGGGTGATGCCGACCGCGCCGAGACGTTCACCTATGTCGCGCGGGAACTGGGCAAGCGGGGTATCGCCTTCATCTGCTCGCGGGAGAAGGAAGCCGATGACAGTATCGGCCCGCTGATCAAAGCAGCGTTCGGTGGCCCTTACATCGTCAACGAGCGGTTCGACAAGGCGAGTGCCAATGCTGCATTGGCCAGTGGCAAGGCAGATGCGGTGGCATTTGGCGTGCCATTCATTGCCAACCCGGACCTGCCGGCACGGCTGGCAGCCGATGCGCCGTTGAACCAGGCGCACCCGGAGACCTTCTATGCCAAGGGGCCGGTGGGGTACATCGATTACCCGCGGCTGTAAGCCCGAACGCCAGGGCCGCTTTGCGGCCCTGCGCGACGCATGGCTGACCTATGGATGATCCTGTAGGAGCGCCCTGGCCTGGCGTAGGGAGGGCAACGCCCTCCCGCAAGGCCTCAAGGGCGGGCGTTGATCTGCTGCTGCAGGTTCCGAATCTGGCTTTGCAGGGTGTTGAAGTTGCGGGTCGTCTGGCCACGAAACGCATCGAACTCCTGAACCGAAGCACTACCGGCAGCCGCCGCAGCTGGGCGATTGTCCACCTGGCTTTTCAATACCAGCACGTCCTGCTCCAGGCTCTCGATCGCCGCTTTCGGGTTGCCCTGCTTCTTCAGCGCGGCCACCTCCTCGCTAAGGCTCTTGAGCTGCCCATCGAGCTTGCCGCCATCCACCTGGCCCGACTTCAACGCCGCCAGCTCGGCATTCACCGATTTCAACTGCGCCTGTAACTGAGTTTGCAGTTCAGTTACCGCCTTTTGCTGTTCGCGGGTATCGGCCAGCACCTGCTCCAGGCGCTTGCCCAGGTCACCCGTTTGCCCTGCCACGCCCTGCTGTTGCTTGCCCTGCTCGGCCAGGCTGGCCTGCAATTGGCGGATCTGCAGCTTGAGCGCTTCACTGCCGGTGGTGGTAGAGGTCTCAGTGGCAGCGACCTTGCCACTGATCGCCTGCAAACGCCCCGCTGCTTCCTCGCTGATGCGCGCAAAGCTCTCCTGGGTAGCCACCAGTTGCTGCTCCATCAGCGAGATTTGCTGAAAGCTCCACCAGCCGAGCCCGGCCAACGCGATGAACGAGGCCCCCAGCAACGCCCACAAAGGGCCCGTGCTGGCGGGCCTGACGGCCTTCTGACGGTTGCGCGAGACCCGCGCCGGCAAGAGTTCGTCGTCATCCGGGGTGCCGGCACGCAGGGTTGGCACATCATCAAAATCGTCGTGGGCATCGTTGCGCATGGATAGATTCAACCGCGGTAGTAGCAAAGAGACATGAGTATAAACCGCTCAAGCGGCGCACTGATGACCATCATCCAGGCGCCTGGTTCACTGAGCAAAAGGTTGGTGCTTCCACCACGCGCAGAATTCATCCAGCGCCGTCCACAGGCTGACCTTGGGTTGATAGTCCAGGTACTGCCGGGCGCGGCTGATATCCAGCGTGAAATCGCGGTTCATCACCTGCATTCCCAGGCGCGTGAGGGTGGGCTCGGGTCGCCCGGGCCAGAGCATGCAAGCGGCTTCATTGAGCGCCGCCATGCTGTAGGCCAGGCCATAGGCGCGATAACGGGTCACCTGGGGCAACTGCATCTGGCGCATGACGTAATTGACCACATCCCACAAGGGTAACGGTTGGCCATTACTGATGTTGTAGGCCTGCCCTAACGCACGATCATCGGCGAACAGCGCGCCAAGTAGTGCCTCGTTGAGGTTGTGCACACTGGTGAAATCGACTTTGTTCAGGCCGTTGCCGATGATCGCCACGCGGCCCTTGCGCTGCATCTGCATCAGCCGCGGGAAAATACTGGCGTCACCGGCGCCGGTCACGAAACGCGGGCGCAGCGCCAGCACTTCGAGCCCGAACTCCTGGGCGCCGAAGACCTTTTGCTCGCCAAGGTATTTGGTCTGTGCGTAGGGATGATGAAAACGACGCGGCACCTGGTCTTCGCGGATATCCAGGCGCGAGCGGCCATTGAAGTAGATCGACGGCGACGACAGGTGCACGAGGCGACGGACGTGCTCCTTCAGGCAGCCTTCGACCACATTCTCGGTGACCACCACATTGCCCTGGTAAAAATCCTGATAGCGCCCCCAGGTGCCCACCGCTCCGGCGCAATGCACCACCGCCTCGACGCCCTGGCACAGGCGCCGGGCCAGTTCGGCGTCACCGAGGTCGCCAGGGATGAACTGCGCGCCACGCTTGACCAGGTGCTCGACGCCCTCGGCGCGGCGGCCGCTGACCCGCACATCCAGGCCTTGCTCCAGGGCAAAGCGCGCAAAGCGCCCGCCGATGAAGCCGCTCGCGCCAGTGACCAGAATTCGCATGTAACACTCCGCCTCAGATTTCAGATGCAACAGACGCCGGCCGCCACTACAACGGCACCAGCCAATGCTGGGCCGTGTGGCGCAGGTGCTCGGTCAGTTGCGCGAGCAGTTGCCCGCCATTGCGCCAATGATGCCAGTACAGCGGCACATCGATGGGGGTATCGGTCGATATTTCCACCAGTTGCCCGCTTTTCAACTGTTCGCGGGCCTGCAACTCAGGCACCAGGCCCCAACCCAGGCCGGCTTCGGTCATGCGCAGGAAGCCTTCGGACGAGGGGCAAAGGTGGTGCAGGAAGCCATCTTCGATACCTAGAGAAGCGAGGTATCGGTGCTGCAGAAAATCGTCCGGGCCGTACACGATCGCCGGCGTGCGGGCCAGCCGCCGGGCCTCGAAGCCCCCAGGGAAATAGCGCGCCATGAATGCCGGGCTGGCCAGCGCCCGGTAGCGCATGGCGCCCAGCGGCATGCTGCGCGCGCCCGCCACCGGCCGCTCGCTGCCGCACAGGCAGGCCGCCACTTCCCCGGCACGCATGCGCTTGAGGCCGACTTCCTGGTCTTCCACCACAAGGTCGGTGAGGACCTGCTGCTCGGCGCAGAACGAACCCACCGCGCCTGCCCACCAGGTCGCCAGGCTATCCGCGTTGAGCGCAATGCGCAGACGCTCTGGTATGCCTTCCTCATTCAGTGCCGGCACCTGGCGCTGCAGGTCACGTTCGAGCAACCGCACCTGCTGCACATGGTTGAGCAACTGGCGCCCGACCTCCGTCGGGCTCGGTGGCGCGGCGCGCACCAGCACCGGCTGGCCAACCCGCGCCTCGAGCAGTTTGATGCGCTGTGAGATAGCCGATTGCGACAGCCCCAGTACCTGCGCTGCACGTTCGAAACCCCCTTGCTCGATCACGGCCGCGAGGGCGGCCAGCAGCTTGTAGTCGAACATCGATTTCCCTAATGACGGATCAGCATTATTTGTTTTTCTTATACAGGGTCGATCGCCACAATAGCCAGCATCTTCTTTGGAGTATCTGCCATGTGGCAAAGCTATCTGAACGGCATGCTGGTGGCCCTCGGCCTGATCATGGCCATCGGCGCCCAGAACGCCTTCGTCCTGGCGCAGAGCCTGCGCCGTGAGCATCACCTGCCGGTGGCAGCACTGTGCATCGTCTGCGACGCTCTGCTGGTCGCCGCTGGGGTATTCGGCCTGGCGACGGTGCTGGCACACAATCCGACGCTGTTGGCGGTCGCACGTTGGGGTGGCGCGGTGTTCCTGCTCTGGTACGGCGCCAAAGCGCTGCGTAGCGCCTGTTCCAAGCAGAGCCTGCAGCATCAGCAAGGCCAAGGCATGCGTTCGCGGCGTGCGGTGCTGCTCAGCGCCTTGGCCGTGACCCTGCTGAACCCGCATGTGTACCTGGACACGGTGTTGCTGATCGGCTCGCTGGGCGCCCAGCAGAACGTACCAGGCGCGTATGTGGCAGGCGCCGCCAGCGCTTCGCTGCTGTGGTTCTCGACCCTGGCGATCGGTGCTGCATGGCTGGCGCCCTGGCTGGCCCGCCCGGCCACCTGGCGGATGCTCGACCTGATGGTGGCGGTGATGATGTTCGCCGTGGCGGCGCAACTGGTCTTTTCTTGAGCTGCAAGCTGCAAGCTGCAAGCTGCAAGACTGTACGCGGTCCGCTTCTACTTGCAGCTTGAAGCTTGAAGCTTGAAGCTTGAAGCTTGAAGCTTGAAGCTTGCAGCTCTCCTGCCCCGGGGCGCCACCCGTCGGCGGCGGGCAACCGCTCTGGAACCTCTATTCCCTATCTTTGTTGCGTGGTTATGCGCCGGGGCTGGTGCTATGATCCAGCCCTTGCGTCGCAAAGAGTACAAACTCGCCGACGCACATAGGGCCGCCCGTGATCGGCCTTGCGCAAACCGCGAACTAGACCTGAATCAGGAGATCCACCATGGCTTTTGAATTGCCGCCGCTGCCGTACGCCCACGATGCCCTGCAGCCGCACATCTCCAAGGAAACCCTGGAGTATCACCACGACAAGCACCACAACACCTACGTCGTGAACCTGAACAACCTGATCCCAGGCACCGAATTCGAAGGCAAGACCCTGGAAGAGATCGTCAAGAGCTCTTCGGGCGGCATCTTCAACAACGCCGCTCAAGTCTGGAACCACACCTTCTACTGGAACTGCCTGTCGCCAAACGGCGGTGGCCAGCCTACCGGTGCACTGGCTGAAGCCATCAACGCCGCATTCGGTTCCTTCGACAAGTTCAAGGAAGAGTTCACCAAGACCTCGGTTGGCACCTTCGGCTCCGGCTGGGGCTGGCTGGTCAAGAAAGCCGACGGCTCCCTGGCCCTGGCCAGCACCATCGGTGCCGGCTGCCCGCTGACCAGCGGCGACACCCCGCTGCTGACCTGCGACGTCTGGGAACACGCCTACTACATCGACTACCGCAACCTGCGTCCGAAGTACGTCGAGGCATTCTGGAACCTGGTCAACTGGGCCTTCGTTGCCGAACAGTTCGAAGGCAAGACCTTCAAGGCCTGATTGCCAGCGCCTTGACCAAGAAACCCGGCCATGCGCCGGGTTTTTTTATGGCCGGTGCCGGCATCCCAGCCTGCCCATCAACAGTTTTCCCAGCGGCTCTTGCTCACCCCGCATAGCGCGCTAACATCAAACGTCTGGAAGTTCGCAACAGCGCACTCAAGTTGCAGGGTCAGGCAACCGATACACTGCTAAGGGCAGCCCACCGGCCGATAGTGTATTGCCAAGGTTAATGGCAAAATGATGCCATTGCATGGATTAAGGAAACCCCATTGAAGCTGGAATTGCGGAACAGCTTATCGGTCAAGTTGCTCAGGGTCGTGCTCCTTTCGGCGCTGGCGGTCGGTGTCGTTCTTAGCTGCGCGCAGATCGTCTATGACACCTACAAGACCCGCCAGACCGTCGACAACGACGCCCATCGCATCCTCGACATGTTCCGTGACCCGTCGACCCAGGCGGTCTACAGCCTCGACCGGGAAATGGGCATGCAGGTCATGGAAGGCCTCTTCCAAGACAATTCGGTGCGCCAGGCCTCCATCGGCCACCCCAATGAAACCATGCTCGCCGAAAAGTCCCGCCCGCTGCAGGACTCGCCAGTACGCTGGTTGACCGACCTGTTGCTTGGCCAGGAACGCACCTACACCACGCAATTGGTCGGCCGCGGCCCCTACAGCGAGTACTACGGTGACCTGAGCATCACCCTGGACACTGCCGCCTACGGTGAAGGTTTCCTGCTCAACGCCGTCATCATCTTCATTTCCGGCGTGCTGCGCGCCCTGGCCATGGGCCTGGTGCTGTACCTGGTCTACCACTGGCTGCTGACCAAGCCGCTGTCGAAGATCATCGAGCACCTCACCCAGATCAACCCTGACCGCCCCAGCCAGCATCAGATTCCGCTGCTCAAAGGCCATGAAAAAAACGAACTGGGCATCTGGGTCAATACAGCCAACCAGCTGCTGGCCTCGATCGAGCGCAATACCCATCTGCGCCACGAAGCCGAAAACAGCCTGCAACGCATGGCCCAATACGACTTCCTGACCGGGCTGCCGAACCGCCAGCAACTCCAGGCACAGCTCGACAAGATCCTTACAGACGGCTCCCGCCTGCAGCATCGCGTTGCCGTACTGTGCGTAGGCCTGGACGACTTCAAAGGCATAAACGAGCAGTTCAGCTATCAGGTCGGCGACCAATTGCTGCTCGCCCTGGCTGACCGCCTGCGCGCCCACAGTGGCCGCCTGGGGGCGCTGGCGCGCCTGGGTGGCGACCAGTTCGCCCTGGTGCAGGCCAATATCGAACAGCCCTACGAGGCCGCAGAACTGGCGCAGAGCATCCTCGACGACCTGGAAGCGCCATTCGACCTGGACCACCAGCAGATTCGCCTGCGCGCCACCATCGGCATCACCCTGTTCCCTGAAGACGGCGACAGCACCGAGAAGCTGCTGCAAAAGGCCGAGCAGACCATGACGTTGGCCAAGGCCCGCTCGCGCAACCGCTACCAGTTCTACATCGCCAGCGTCGACAGCGAGATGCGCCGGCGCCGTGAATTGGAAAAGGACCTGCGCGAGGCGTTGTCGCGCAACCAGTTGTTCCTTGTTTACCAACCGCAGATCAGCTACCGCGACCACCGCGTGGTCGGCGTCGAAGCCTTGCTGCGCTGGCAGCACCCTGAACTGGGCATGGTCCCGCCGGACCAGTTCATCCCGCTGGCCGAACAGAACGGCAACATCATCGCCATCGGCGAGTGGGTACTCGACCAGGCCTGCAGGCAACTGCGTGAATGGCACGACCTGGGCTTCAGCGAATTGCGCATGGCAGTCAACCTGTCCACCGTGCAACTGCATCACAACGAACTTCCGCGCGTGGTCAACAATCTGCTGCAGGCTTACCGTCTGCCACCGCGCAGCCTGGAGCTGGAAGTGACCGAAACCGGCCTGATGGAAGACATCAGCACCGCCGCCCAGCATCTGCTCAGCCTGCGCCGCTCCGGTGCGATGATCGCCATTGACGACTTCGGCACCGGTTACTCGTCGCTCAGCTATCTCAAGTCGCTGCCACTGGACAAGATCAAGATCGACAAGAGCTTCGTCCAGGACCTGCTCGACGACGATGACGATGCCACCATCGTTCGGGCAATCATCCAGTTGGGCAAAAGCCTGGGCATGCAGGTGATCGCCGAGGGCGTGGAGACGTCCGAGCAGGAAGCCTACATCATCGCCCAAGGCTGCCATGAAGGTCAGGGCTATCACTACAGCAAGCCACTGTCGGCACGCGAGCTGACCAGTTTCCTGCGCCAGGCCCAGCGCAATCAGGTTTCTGCGTTATAACCCCTGCCCCTGCTGGCTCCAGCGCGTTGCCGGCATTTGCCTAATTGCGCCACCACCCCTTTACAGCAAATGCAAATCTTTCGCATGATGTTGTCGTTTTACGTGCCACGGCGCACTGTCCAACCACACGACGCAGGGAAACCAACAATGATTCGTAAGCCTCTGGCCACCGCCAGTCTGCTGGCCATCGCCATCGCTCTCGCCGGTTGCGGTGAAAGCAAGGACGAGAAGGCCGCCGCCCCGCAAGCTGCGGCACCTGCTGCAAGCACCGCCGCCGCGGCTCCGGCTGCTGTCGACGAAGCGGCCGGCAAGGCCGTGGTCAAGCATTACACCGAGATGGTCTACGCCGTTTACAGCGACTCGCTGAGCACCGCCAAGTCCCTGCAGACCGCCATCGATGCATTCCTCGCCAAGCCCAACGACGACACCCTCAAAGCGGCCAAAGAAGCCTGGGCTGCAGCACGCGTACCGTACCTGCAGAGCGAAGCCTTCCGCTTCGGCAACACCATCATCGACGACTGGGAAGGCCAGGTGAACGCCTGGCCGCTTGACGAAGGCCTGATCGACTACGTCGACACGAGCTACGAACATGCGCTGGGCAACCCGGCTGCAAGCGCCAACATCATCGCCAATACCGAGATCCAGGTCGGCGAGGAGAAGGTCGATGTCAAGGACATCACCCCTGAGAAGCTGGCCAGCCTGAACGAACTGGGCGGCTCCGAAGCCAACGTCGCCACGGGCTACCACGCCATCGAATTCCTGCTCTGGGGCCAGGACCTCAACGGCACCGGCCCGGGCGCAGGCAACCGCCCTGCTTCCGACTACCTCGAAGGTGAAGGCGCCACCGGTGGCCACAACGAGCGTCGCCGCGCCTACCTGAAGGCGGTCACCGAGCTGCTGGTCAAGGACCTCGAAGAAATGGTCGGCAACTGGGCGCCGAACGTCGCCGACAACTACCGCGCCACGCTGGAAGCCGAGCCTGCCACCGACGGCCTGCGCAAGATGCTGTTCGGCATGGGCAGCCTGTCGCTGGGCGAACTGGCTGGCGAGCGCATGAAGGTCTCGCTGGAAGCCAACTCGCCGGAAGACGAGCAGGACTGTTTCAGTGACAACACCCACTACTCGCACTTCTACGACGCCAAGGGCATCCGCAATGTCTACCTGGGCGAGTACACCCGCACCGACGGCACCAAGCTGACCGGCCCAAGCCTGTCATCGCTCGTGGCCAAGGCCGACCCGGCCGCCGACGCTACCCTCAAGGCCGACCTGGAAGCGACCGAGGCCAAGCTTCAGGTCATCGTCGACCACGCGCTCAAAGGCGAGCACTACGACCAACTGATCGCTGCCGACAACGCTGCCGGCAACCAGGTCGTGCGTGACGCCATTGCCTCGCTGGTCAAGCAGACCGGTGCGATCGAGCAGGCTGCGGGCAAGCTGGGCATTGCCAACCTGAATCCGGACACTGCCGATCACGAATTCTGATTCGGCATTGCCAGGCAACTTGGCGCGGCCTTCTGGCTAATGCCAGTCATTGAGCGCTATCAGGGCTGCCAGGCAGCCCCCTTCACCGGCAAGCCAGCTCCAACGGCGACCACGCAGTGCTTGAATGCTGCGTGGTACCTGAGGACCTGGCTTGCCGGCGATGGGGCCGACAAAAATGACAGCTGTTTCATCCAGCAATTGCAAATTCCTCTTATTCAAAAAACCTCAGCCTGCTAAGCTTGCACGCCGCTTTTTCGCCCACGCCCAGGATTTTGCATGTCCTTGTCGCTGTCCCGACTCTCTCCTTTGCTGCTGGCCCTCGCCCTCGCCGCCTGTGATGACGCCCCGCGTTTCACCCAGGCAGAGCCAGGCGAAGCGCTGTCAGGTGGCCAGGCGACTGTCCAGCGCAACGACCGCAATGCCTTTTCCCTGCCCTCGGCCAACCTGTCGCCCGAGCGGCGCCTGGACTTTGCCGTAGGCAACAGTTTCTTCCGCAACCCCTGGGTGATCGCCCCGTCCACCACCACTGCACGCGACGGCCTGGGGCCACTGTTCAACACCAACGCCTGCCAGAACTGCCACGTACGCGATGGCCGTGGCCATCCGCCAGAGCCTGGCGACAGCAACGCGGTGTCGATGCTCGTGCGCCTGTCGATCCCCGACCAGCCTTACCTGGCAAAAGAAATCGAGCGCCTGGGCGTGGTTCCAGAGCCGGTCTACGGCACCCAGTTGCAGGACATGGCCAACCCAGGCGTGGCCCCGGAAGGCAAGGTGCGCGTGACTTACGACCATCAGACGGTCACCTTCAGGGACGGCCACCAGGTCGAACTGCGTCGTCCTACCCTGCACATCACCCGGCTCGGCTATGGGCCGATGCACCCTGACACCCGGTTCTCGGCACGCGTGGCACCGCCCATGATCGGCCTGGGGCTGCTCGAAGCCATCCCGCAAGCTCAGATTCTGGCCAACGAGGACCCCGACGATCGCAATCGCGACGGTATTCGCGGCCGGGCCAACCGGGTGTGGGACGACGCCCTGGGCAAGACGGTGGTCGGCCGCTTTGGCTGGAAGGCCGGGCAGCCAAACGTCAACCAGCAGAACGTGCACGCCTTTGCGGGTGACATGGGTTTGACCAGCACCCTGCAGCCCCGGGACGACTGTACCCCGGCGCAGCGCGATTGCCTTGCAGCGCCCAACGGCGATGGCGCCAACGGTGAAAAAGAAGTCAGCGACAACATCCTGCGCCTGGTCACCTTCTACACCCGCAACCTGGGCGTGCCAGCCCGGCGCGACGTCGGCGCCCCGCAAGTGCTGGCCGGCAAGAACCTGTTCTACCAGGTCGGCTGCCAGGGTTGCCACACCCCGCAGTTCACCACGGCCGCCGACGCCAGCGAACCAGAGCTGGCCGGGCAAGTGATCCGCCCCTACAGCGACCTGCTGCTGCACGACATGGGCCCGGGCCTTGCCGACGACCGCACCGAATTTACCGCCAACGGCCAAGACTGGCGGACCCCACCGCTGTGGGGCATCGGCCTCAGCCCAGTGGTCAGTGGCCACACCCAGTACCTGCATGACGGCCGCGCCCGCAACCTGCTCGAGGCCGTGCTCTGGCACGGCGGCGAAGCGCAGGCCGCACGCGATCATGTGTTGACCTTCAATGCCGAGCAGCGCGCTGCGTTGCTGGCTTTCCTGAACTCACTTTAAAAGCGCAAGGAGCCGGGCATGTTCCGACCCAAACTGTTGTTCACCAGCCTCGCCGCACTCGCTCTGGGCGCCTGCTCGCCGCAGGACCCGCAGGCCGTGGCTTCGGCCGCTATCGCCAAGCAGGTGATCCTGCCGACCTACAGCCGCTGGGTCGAAGCCGACCGCCAACTGGCCGCCAGTGCCTTGGCCTACTGCGAAGGCAAAGAAAGCCTGGACAGCGCTCGCGCCGACTTCCTCAACGCGCAAAAAGCCTGGGCCGAGTTGCAGCCACTGCTAGTCGGCCCGCTGGCCGAGGGCAACCGCGCCTGGCAGGTGCAGTTCTGGCCCGACAAGAAGAACCTGGTCGGTCGCCAGGTCGAGCAGTTGGTCAATGGCGACAAGCCGATCGACGCCCAGACCCTGGGCAAGTCCAGCGTCGTGGTCCGCGGCCTGTCGGCCTACGAATACATCCTGTTCGACAGCAAGCCGGATGTCGCCACCGCCGAACAGAAAGCCCGCTACTGCCCGCTGCTGGTCGCCATCGGTGAGCACCAGAAGGCCTTGGCCGAAGAGATCCTCAAAGGCTGGAACAGCACCGACGGCATGCTCTCGCAAATGACCAAGTTCCCCAACCAGCGCTATGCCGACTCGCACGAGGCGATCGCCGACCTGCTGCGTGCACAGGTGACTGCGCTGGATACCCTGAAGAAGAAGCTCGGTGCACCGATGGGTCGCCAGAGCAAAGGCATTGCGCAGCCCCTGCAGGCCGAAGCCTGGCGCAGCCACGCCTCGCTCAAAAGCCTGGAAGCCAGCCTCAAGGCCGCTCAGGCAGTCTGGGTCGGGGTCGACAACCAGGGCCTGCGCAGCTTGCTGGGCAGCGACCAGAAAGCCCTGGCGCAAAAGATCGACGACGCTTACGCTACTTCGCTCAAACTGCTGGCCGACAACCAGAAACCCCTGGGCGAGTTGCTGGCAGACGACGATGGCATGCAACGCCTCAACCAGATCTACGACAGCCTCAACGTCGTTCACCGCCTGCACGAAGGCGAACTGGCCAAGGCGTTGAACATCCAGCTGGGCTTCAATGCCAACGACGGTGACTGATCATGCTGCGACGCCAGGCACTCAAAATCGGTAGCGTTCTACTCAGCGCCCTGACCTTGGGGGGCTGGAGCCTGATGCGCAACAAAGGCAGCGATCCTTTGCTGCTGTCGGCGCGTGACGATGGCGACGGCAAGCACTATGCCGTCGGGTTCCGCCTGGACGGTACCCAGGTGTTCAGCACCCAGGTGGCCCAGCGTTGCCATGCCATCATCAACCATCCGCAACTGCCCATCGCCCTGTTCGTCGCGCGCCGACCCGGCACCGAAAGCTACCTGATCGACCTGCGCGACGGGCGCTTGTTGCAGACCGTCTCGTCGCGCCCTGACCGGCACTTTTACGGCCACGCCGTGATTCATGAAAGCGGCGAATGGCTGTACGCCACCGAGAATGACACGACCGACCCCGGGCGTGGCCTGCTGGGCGTGTACCGCTTCGAAGGTGAACGCCTGGTCCATACCGGCGAGATCCCCACCCACGGCATCGGCCCGCATGAAGTGGCATGGCTGCCAGATGGCGAGACGCTGATCGTGGCCAATGGCGGGATTCGTACGGAGGCCGAAAGCCGGGTCGAGATGAACCTCAACGCAATGGAGCCAAGCCTGGTATTGATGCAGCGCGACGGCACCTTGCTGAGCAAGGAAACGCTGGCCCAGCAAATGAACAGCGTGCGCCATCTGGCAGTGGGCAGTGATGGCACCATCGCCGCCTGCCAGCAGTTCATGGGCGATGCCGATGAAACCGCCGAGCTGCTGGCCATCAAGCGCCCGGGCGAGCCGTTCAAGGCGTTCCCGGTACCCGAGCAGCAGTTGCAAGCCATGGCTCAGTACACGGCCAGCGTAGCGATCCACAGCGACCTGCGGCTGGTGGCGCTGACCGCGCCGCGGGCCAACCGCCTGTTCGTCTGGGACCTGGACAGTGGCGCAGTCAGGCTGGATGCGCCGATGCCGGACTGTGCCGGGGTCGGGGCGGTGAAGGATGGCTTCGTCGTCACTTCCGGGCAGGGACGTTGCCGCTACTATGATTGCCGCAAGCAGGCACCGATCGGCCAGCCGATGGATTTGCCCTCCGGGTTCTGGGACAACCACCTGCACCTGGCCTGATTCACCCAGGTTCGCGCGGCCCCGTCAGGCGCGGGGTCGCAAACCATTTCCCCGTCACTCAAAAAACAGTCAATACTTCTCCCATCCGCACGTGGGCAGGACTGCCCGTTGTCGTGTCAAAACCAATAACAACCTCGCATCCAAGGAAACGGACTTATGCTGCGCCGCCGCATGCTCATCATGTTGGCCGTCGTTCTGCTGATCGTGCTGGCCCTGGGGGGCTACAAGGCCTTCTCGATCTACCAGCAGATCCAGATGTTCACTGCCCCCAAGCCCCCCATCACCGTGGCGGCGGCCATGGCCGAGCAGCGCCAGTGGCAGCAGCGCCTGCCCGCCGTGGGCAGCCTCAAGGCCCTGCAGGGAGTCGAGCTGAGCCTTGAGGTGGAAGGCATCGTCCAATCCCTGCATTTCGACTCCGGCCAGAAGGTCAAGGCTGGGCAACTGCTGCTCAAGCTCAATGACGATCAGGAGACCGCACTGCTGGGCACTGCCCAGGCGGACCTGGGCCTGGCCAAAGTGGACTTCGGCCGCGGCAGCCAGCTGGTGGGCGATTCAGCCATCTCTCGGGGCGAATATGATCGCCTCACCGCCCAATACCGGCGCAACCAGGCGGTGGTCGACCAGCTCAAGGCCTCGAAAGCCAAGAAAAGCATCAGCGCCCCGTTCAGCGGCACGATCGGCATCCGCCAGGTGGATGTCGGTGACTACCTGGCAGCGGGTTCTGTGATCGCTACCCTGCAGGACCTTTCCAGCCTGTACGTCGACTTCAACGTACCGGAGCAGGCACTGCCCCAACTGAGCCTGGGCCAGCAAGTACAGGTGCAGGTGGCCGCCTACCCTGGCCAGACCTTCTCTGCCAGCCTCAGCGCCATCAACCCCAAGGTCGATGAGAGCACGCGCAACCTGCTGGTGCGCGCGACCATGGCCAACCCGGATGGCAAGCTGCTGCCGGGCATGTTCGCCAACCTGCTGGTGCTCCTGCCTGACCCGCGCCCACAGATCGTGGTACCGGAAAGCGCCATTACCTACACGCTGTATGGCAATTCCGTGTATGTCGTCGCGCCCAAGAAAGACAAGGACGGTAACCCCGAGCGCGACGATAGCGGCCAGCCGCGGCTCAGCGCCGAACAACGCAGTGTGCAGACCGGCGAGCGGCGCGACGGCGTGGTGGTGATCAGCAAAGGGCTCGCCGCTGGCGAACAGGTGGTCACCGCCGGGCAGCTCAAACTGAGCCCTGGCGCGGCCATCCGTATCGGCCAGGACGCAGCCCTCGATCCCCAACAAGGCGCCCCGCGCGCGGACTGACCAGGAGGCAGGCATGGCGTTCACCGACCCGTTCATCCGCCGCCCGGTGCTGGCCAGCGTGGTCAGCCTGCTGATCCTGCTGTTGGGTTTTCAGGCTTGGAACACGCTGCAGATCCGCCAGTACCCGCAAATGGAAAATGCCCTGATCACGGTGACCACGGCCTACCCCGGCGCCAACGCAGAGACCATTCAGGGCTACATCACCCAACCGCTGCAGCAGAGCCTGGCCAGCGCCGAGGGCATCGACTACATGACCTCGGTGAGCCGGCAAAACTTCTCGATCATCTCCATCTATGCGCGTATCGGTGCCGACAGCGACCGCCTGTTCACCGAGTTGCTGGCCAAGGCCAACGAAGTGCGCAACCAGTTGCCGCAAGACGCAGAAGACCCGGTACTGAGCAAAGAAGCCGCAGATGCCTCGGCCCTGATGTACATCAGCTTCTACAGCAAGGAAATGAGCAACCCGCAGATCACCGACTACCTGTCACGGGTCATCCAGCCGAAACTTGCAACCTTGCCGGGCATGGCCGAGGCCGAAATCCTCGGCAACCAGGTGTTCGCCATGCGCATCTGGATCGACCCGGTCAAGCTGGCAGCCTTCGGCCTTGCCGCCACTGACGTGACCAGCGCCGTACGCCGCTACAACTTTCTCGCCGCCGCGGGTGAGGTGAAGGGCGAATACGTGGTCACCAGCATCAACGCCAACACCGAACTGAAGTCGGCCGAGGCTTTCGCCGCATTGCCGCTCAAGACCTCAGGCGACAGCCGGGTCTTGCTCGGTGATGTGGCACGGGTGGAGATGGGAGCGGAAAATTACGACACGGTCAGCTCGTTCGATGGCACGCCTTCGGTGTACATCGGCATCAAGGCCACCCCGGCCGCCAACCCGCTGGAGGTGATCAAGGAAGTACGCCGCATCATGCCGGAGCTGGAAAGCCAGTTGCCGTCCACGCTCAAGGGGTCGATTGCCTATGACGCCACGCTGTTCATCCAGGCCTCGATCGACGAAGTGGTCAAGACCCTTGGCGAAGCGGTGCTGATCGTCATCGTGGTGGTGTTTTTGTTCCTCGGCGCACTGCGCTCGGTACTGATCCCGGTGGTGACCATCCCACTGTCGATGATCGGGGTGTTGTTTTTCATGCAGATGATGGGCTATTCGCTCAACCTGCTGACCCTGCTGGCAATGGTATTGGCCATCGGCCTGGTGGTGGACGATGCCATCGTCGTGGTGGAAAACATCCACCGGCACATGGAGGAAGGCAAGTCACCGCTGGACGCCGCGCTGGAGGGTGCGCGGGAAATCGCCATGCCAGTGGTGTCGATGACCATCACCCTGGCCGCAGTGTATGCACCGATCGGCTTCCTGACCGGGCTCACCGGTGCCTTGTTCAAGGAGTTCGCCCTGACCCTGGCTGGGGCGGTGATCATCTCCGGTGTCGTCGCCCTGACCCTGTCGCCGATGATGTGTGCCTTGCTGCTGCGTCGGGAACAGAATGCCAGCGGCCTGGCCCATCGCCTTGACGTGCTGTTCGAGCGAATCAAGGGCCGTTATCAGCGCCTGCTGCACACCACGCTGGACAGCCGCCCGGTGGTGCTGGTGTTCGCGGTGATCATCCTGTGCCTGATCCCGGTGCTGCTCAAGTTCACCCAGAACGAACTGGCACCGAACGAGGATCAGGGGGTGATCTTCATGATCAGTAGCTCGCCACAACCGGCCAACCTCGACTACCTCAATGCCTACACTGACCAGTTCACCCCACTGTTCAAAGCCTTCCCCGAATACTACTCGTCGTTCCAGATCAACGGCTTCAACGGTGTGCAGAGCGGCATCGGTGGTTTTCTGCTCAAACCCTGGAACGAGCGCGACCGCACGCAGATGGAGTTGCTGCCCCTGGTACAGGCCAAACTCGACAACATCAGCGGCCTGCAGATCTTTGGTTTCAACCTGCCGTCACTGCCTGGGACCGGCGAGGGCCTGCCGTTCCAGTTCGTCATCAATACCGCTGGCGATTACCAGACGCTGCTGGAGGTCGCTCAACGGATCAAGGAACGCGCCCAGGCATCGGGCAAATTTGCCTTCCTCGACATCGACCTGGCGTTCGACAAGCCCGAGGTGGTAGTCGACATCGACCGTGCCAAGGCTGCGCAGATGGGGGTATCCATGGACGTCCTTGGTGGCACGTTGGCGACCTTGCTGGGTGAGGGGGAAATCAACCGGTTCACCCTCGAAGGCCGCAGCTATAAAGTCATCGCCCAGGTCGAACGCCCCTACCGCGACAATCCCGGCTGGCTTAACAACTACTACGTCAAGAACGACCAGGGCCAACTGTTGCCACTGTCGACCTTGATCACCCTGAGTGACCGGGCGCGTCCGCGCCAGCTCAACCAGTTCCAGCAATTGAATTCGGCGATCATCCAGGGTGTGCCGTTGGTCAGCATCGGTGAAGCCTTGCAGACGGTACGGGACATTGCTGCCGAGCAGGCGCCGGAAGGGTTCTCCTTCGACTATGCAGGTGCGGCACGCCAGTACATACAGGAAGGCAGCGCGCTGTGGGTGACTTTCGGCCTGGCCCTGGCGATCATCTTCCTGGTGCTGGCGGCGCAGTTTGAAAGCTTCCGCGACCCACTGGTGATTCTGGTGACGGTACCGCTGTCGATCTGCGGGGCGCTGTTGCCGCTGTTCCTGGGTATCTCCAGCATGAACATCTACACCCAGGTCGGGCTGGTGACACTGATCGGCCTGATCAGCAAGCACGGTATCCTGATCGTCGAATTCGCCAACCAGTTGCGCGAGGAAAAGGGCCTGAGCGCAAGGGAGGCGATCGAGGAAGCTGCGGCCATTCGCCTACGCCCGGTGCTGATGACCACCGCGGCGATGGTATTTGGCATGGTGCCGCTGATTCTGGCGACGGGCGCCGGGGCCGTGAGCCGCTTCGACATTGGTACTGTGATTGCGACGGGGATGTCGATCGGGACGTTGTTTACCTTGTTCGTGCTGCCGGCTATCTACACCCTGCTGGCGCACAAGTCTGCGGTCAAACAACCTGTGGTCGCCTGACCGGGGCAACGCAGAAAAGCAAAGGCCCCGCACTAGCGAGGCCTGCGATGCTCGGACCTGGCTCAGCCTGCCGGCCGCAAGCCCTGCCGAAGCCCGAACAGAAACAACAGCAGATCCTGGTCCGGCTGGGCATGGACCTGCTGTTTCACTGCCTGCGGCAACGGGCATTGTTCTGCCAGTTCAGCCTTGCTGAACACCTTGGGCCGCGGCTCTTCCCAGGCAGCAACCGCCACCGTGGTAACAGCCAGGCCGGCTATCAGAAACAAAGCTCGAGCGATTTCTAGTTTCATTACCCTAACCCTTTGACAGCGCTGCCAAACGCCATCTCGTAAAAGTAGAGCAAGGATTGCCATTCCGCGTCATTGAGCGACGAATGGCGGCGCAGCTGGCGCAGATCATTGGCCGCTGCGCGCTGGCAGCTGATGCGGCGGCGGCACTTCTCCAGATCGAGCAGCGCCACTTCAACGCGGCTTTGTTCACCCTCGCCGATCACCTTGACGAACACGTGCTTGCCGTACAGGCAACCATGTTGCCAATGGCCCAGGTGCATGCGGGCCAGGTTGTCGGCCAACTCTTTGAGCATGCGCTCATGCACCACGTGCGGGTAACGCTCGCGGGCACCTTGGGCATGCCAGGCATCGAGCTCGATGAAACCATCGAGCGCCTCGCTCACCAGCAGCGCACGCCATTGATGGTCAGCATCGCGCTCGGCTCCGCAAAACACGATACGCGGCACACGCACCCCCAGCTGTTCGAAGCTGTTCAGCGCGTCAAGCTCACGCAGCACCGTCGGCCTGCCGAACGGGTGCAGCAGGCTGCGGTAGATGTGCCCGACCTGGCGCTTGGCATACAGCACATTGCCATCGGTATCGTTAAGGCGTTGCACGCCACTTTCACCACCACGGCGCTGGTTCGGTTCCTCGACCCATTCGCCCTGCTGACGCCAGTAATAATCGAAGCGGGATTCCCCGCTTTGGGTTATAGCCATCAAACACTACCCCTTACGCAATACATAGACCCGCCACATGGCATAGAACGGCAGGAAATCCAGGCGTTCCTGGATTCTGAAACCGGCGGCTTTGAATTCTTCTTCGACTGTCTCTGCCGGTAACACGAAACGGTTCTGGTAGCTGCCAGGCTCGGCGTTGGCACTGCGCTTGTGCTCGAGCTTCTGCCGCCGCCAGGCCTTGAAGTTTCCATCCACCCACAATGACAGGATTACGCTGTCGCGGCTAACCCTTTGAAACTCCGACAAAATCGCTTTCCTGTGGGCCGCCTCGCCGATGTGGTGAAACAAGCGCATGCAGAAAATGCTATCGACCGAGTTGTCCGGCAAGTCGATGGCGAACGCTGATGTTTGCAAAGGCCGTACCCGCGCCACCACCTCTGGCGGTTGTGCCGCACAGGCTGTCTCGATCATTGCCTCGGAATTGTCGGCACCGATGATCACCCTGTTGGGTTTTTCGGCCAGCAGCGGCCAGAAACGGCCCGCGCCGCAAGGCAAGTCCAGCACCAACCCCGGTTCTCCGGCCAGCGCCAAGGCGCGACGGGCCAATTGCTCGTCGCGCTTATGGGAAAGGCGACGTGCCAGACCATCTTGGTGCTTTAAAAAGTACTCCCGGGCATGTTGCTGGTCGTACTTCTTGGAAAACTCGAGTTTGATAGGGCTACGCATTGGGCATCTCCTGGCTCCATTGCACGCACCTTAAGTAACACTGCGTAGGAAACAGGTCATTCCAATGTGAAAAAAGTGTTATCCCTAAAGGAATATAGCCCAGCGATTCACTCGCAAGGCTTCAGCGGATCGGACTTCTCAGCGCTCTGGCTCAAGTCCACCTGAAAGCGGCAGCCATGGGGTGCGGTTGAGGTCAGCGTAACGTGCCATCCCTGATCGTCGCAGATCCGCTGGACCAGCGATAAGCCAAGGCCCAGACCCTCACCGCGCCGTTCATCACCCCGCACGAAGGGTTTGAACATCGCTTCACGCTGCTCCTCCGGAATGCCGACACCGCTGTCTTCGACGCTGAACCCGTTGGCTTCAAGGCTCAGGCGAATGTAGCCACTGTCGGTGTAGTGCGCCGCGTTGCGCAAGAGGTTGCCCATCACCGACTGCAGGAACGTCGCGTTGTACAGCAGCGGGCCGGCACTGACGCGACCATCGAAGTACAGCGTCAGCCCCTTCTGCTCGATGGTGTCGCGCCACACGCCGATCAAATCGTCGGCCACTTCGCGCAGCGTCGCTTGGGAGGCCACGGCACCCTGGTCGCGCTGGGCACGGGCGAGCATCAGGAAAGTTTTGACCAACTCACGCATTTCTTCGGTGGCACGGGCGATGCGCTCGACCTGGCTGCGTGAGCGGCTGTCCAGATTGGGGTTTTCGATCAGCAGCTCACAGGAAGTGGCCAGAACCATCAGTGGCGTGCGCAATTCATGGCTGACGTCGCTGGTGAACAGACGTTCGCGTGTCAGTGCATCGCGCAAACGACCAAGCGTATCGTCGAAGGCCGCGGCCAGCTGGCCGACTTCATCGGCGGCGTAGTCAGGCGCCAAGGGCGGTGCCAGGCCAAGCAGTTGATCACGATGGCGCACTTGCCGCGCCAGGCGGATCACCGGTGCCATTACACGCCGCGCCAGCAGCCAGCCGAGGAACACTGCCAGGACCAGGCTGAGCACGAAGCCCACCACGACGACAGCGAACAGCACCCGTTCGCGCTCTTCGAAATCGCTCTGATCCTGCAGCAGTACATAACGTCGGCCGTCTACGATTTCCACCATTGCGTGGTAGGAAAGCTGGTCGCGGAATACCTCATGAAAGCCTGCATCAAGGTGGCGCAAGTCTTTCGGCAGCTCGAAGTCATCTCGCCCACCGCTGAAGTAGAACAGCTGGTCGGGGCGCGGCCGATGGCTCCAGTCACTGATGCTGTCCATGCGCAGCAGGCGCTGCAAGTCGCCGCCCAGCACCGAGGAGATCAAGCGTTCTTCAACCAGATGCACCGTGGCGACGATACCGAAGGCGAACGCCCCCGCCACCAGCGCGCTCATCAGCGCGAACGCGATGATGATGCGCTGCGCCAGGCTTTGCTTAAACTCCATCGCGACCCTCGGCCAGGCGATAGCCGACGCCATGGACGGTATGCAGCAACGGCTTTTCGAAGGGTTTGTCGATCACTTGCCGCAGTTGGTGTACGTGGCTGCGCAAGCTGTCGCTGTCGGGGCAATCATCACCCCACAACGCCTCTTCCAGTACCTCACGGCGCAACACGTGGGGGCTTTTCTGCATCAGCACCGCGAGCAGCTTAAGGCCGACAGGGTTGAGCTTGAGCAAGCGCCCTTGGCGCGTGACTTCGAGGGTATCAAGGTCGTAGCTCAGGTCGGCAACCTGCAAGGTGCGTCGCCCGCCGCCCTGGGCGCGGCGTAGCACGGCTTCGATGCGCGCTGCGAGCTCGGACAGGGCGAACGGTTTGAGCAGGTAATCGTCGGCGCCGGAGCGGAAGCCCTGCAGGCGGTCATCGAGCTGGTCGCGGGCGGTCAGCATGATCACCGGCGTATCGCGACGGGCATCCTCGCGCAGGCGCTTGCACAGGGTGTAACCGTCGATACCAGGTAGCATGATATCGAGCACGATCAGGTCGTAGTGCTCGGTGGCTGCAAGGTGCAGACCTGACAGGCCGTCCTGGGCGCAGTCGACGGTGTAGCCCTTCATGCCCAGATAATCAGCCAGGTTGGCAAGGATATCGCGGTTGTCTTCAACCAAAAGAATTCGCATCGGGTTCTCCTGTGCGGCGCTTCGCTGTGGTGCGCGGCAGGCGCAGCTTAAGGCCATCGACCGGACAGTGCCAGTGCTGGTACATATTCAGCGAAGTTGCCGCAATCGAGTAGGAGGCGGGTTCACACCCGCCGTCCTCTCACACCACCGTGCGTACGGTTCCGTACACGGCGGTTCAGGCTATGCGGCTAAGCCGG